>DATHSR010000248.1:0-2445 GCA_035464035.1 Desulfotignum sp.
AGGTCGGGTTTTTACTTTTCCACCACCTCAAGGATTTTGGGAATCAGCAGCGCCACATCAATATTGGCCCCCACCTCCATGCCCATTTCAAACAGGTTCTCGGCCCAGTCGATGAACCGGATATTGGCCATCTCCTTGAGCCGGACCTCTTCTTCCTTGACATATCCCTTACCCCGGCGCATGGCCACTTTTTCCCGCTCAATCACATTCAAAAATACCACGTGTTCCAGGCCGGCTTTTCTCAGGTCCAGAAGAGAATGCAGTGCATCATAGCAAAGGCTTTCAAATTTGGTCACAAACAACAGCTTTCTAATATTCATCACACATCCTCCCATCCCTGTCTTGGTCACAACTGCCGGGCGTCGATCCTTCCAGGTTCTGAATACCCGGGATCATCCCAGTTTTTTTCTGATGGCATCCACCAGCTCCTGGGGTTCCACCGGTTTTTCAAGGTAAATGTCGGGTTCAGGCACTTTACCGCCGTTGAACTCTTCCAAAACTTTCTGGGACTTGAGAAAAGAACGCAGGGCAATGCCGGTGAACATGATCACGGGTATGGTTTTCAAGGTATCGTCGGTTTTCAGTTGACGGTACAGGCGGATGCCGCTTCCCCGGGGCATGAGCACGTCCAGAATCACCAGATCCGGCCTCTCTTTTTGAATCATTTCCAGGCCTTCCACCCCGTCGCATGCCACCAAAGGCTTATAGTTGTTTTCTTCCAGAACCGTGACGACAAATGATCTGACATCTGGATCATCGTCAACCACCAGCACTTTTTTCACCATATCACACCTCTTTTTTTTCGGTTTCGTTCCGGGCGGTCTCAGGTTCTTCAGGCAGCCTCATGGTGAAGACAGACCCATACCCCAAACGGGTATCAATGTCAATGGTGCCATGATGTTCCTCCACCAGTTTTTTTGTCACCAGAAGCCCCAGACCGGTACCCTTGCCGCCTTTGGAACTGAACATGGGGGTGAACAGCTTGGCCCGGGTGGCCTCATCCATACCGCACCCGTTGTCTGTGATTTCAAACACGGCGGATCCGTCATCACCCTTTCCGGTTTTAATCTCCACTTTGAACTGCCTGTCGCCGGTTTCCGCCTCCAGACAGGCATCGATGGCATTGGTCACCAGGTTCAGCAGGGCCCGGTGAATGGTTTCAGGGTCCAGGCACATCTGACCCAGCTCCGGATCACACGCGGTTGTGACCTCAATATTGTTGGCTCTGGCAAAATCAGAGACCAGATCCTTTACATCGACCACGATCTCATTGGGAAAACAGGGCACGACTTCGGGTTTGCGCTCCTTGGCATAGGTGAGCATATCCTGGGTCAGGTCCGCCACCCGCTTGATGTTTTTCTGTATGGTCTGCCATCCGGTTTTGAGCTTTTCCATGTTGTTGTTCTGCAAGCCCACATCCACTACATAACTGCCGCCCTTGAGCCCGATGAGGATGTTTTTCACATAATGGGCCAGCCCTGAAACCGTCTGGCCGATGGCTGCCATACGTTCAGACTGGATCAGTTCCTTTTCCAGGCGCTTGATTTCGGTCAGATCCTGGAAAAAATTGACGATCCCCATGAACTCCTCGCCTTCACGGAGCACATTGGTGGCATACCTGACCGGCAGCAGCTTTTTATTGCGGGTTTCCAGCAGCATCTCCTTCCAGGGCATCTCCTCCCGGTCATTGGCCTTGTTGGTTGCCTCGGTCCTGAAATAGGCCGCCAGGCTGGGCGGATACAGGTCGTCCAGGGTCAGTTTATTCAGAACTTCTGCCGGTTTTTTATCAAAAATCCGGGCCGCCTCCGGATTATACACCACGATCTGCCACTCCTGGTCAAAGGCCACAATGGCATCATGGCTGCTGTGAATCAAAAGTCTTTGAAAATGGGCTTTGCGACGGATTTCCTTGGTGGCTTCAGCCACTTTGTCTTCCAGATCATGGGTGTAGGATGCCAGCTGTTCTCTGATGCGGATCTTGGTTTGTGCCCGTTCCAGAGCGATGGCCAGTGCCTCATCCCGCACCGGCTTGTTGATAAAATCACTGGCCCCGTACTGAAGGGCCGTAATGGTGGAGTCGATATCTCCGTGTCCGGTGACAATGATCACTTCCTTTTCCGGATCCAGACTCTTGATTGCCCTGAGCAGTTCCAGGCCGTCCATGCCCGGCATCTTTATATCGGTCACCACAATGTCTGGGGAGTGCTTTTCAAACAGATCCAGGGCCTCTTCTCCGCTAGCAGCGGCAAGAGTCTCATACCCGTCACTTTTCAGGGACATCGACAGCAGCCGCACAATGGCGGGCTCATCATCCACACTCAATATTTTACTGGCTGCCATGGGCACTTTTCCTATGCGATGGCAGGGAACTGAACCGTGAAGCACGATCCCTGGCCTTCCGTGCTTTCCACGGTGATAGTTCCGCCGTAGTCCTTGACAATACCC
>DATHSR010000249.1:0-5321 GCA_035464035.1 Desulfotignum sp.
ACATTTTTCCGGGCGGCTGCCTGCCCGCCACCCACCACCTGCTGCACGTGCTCACGGACCACACCGGCATGGTGGCCAGAAAGCTCAATGATTTCGGATTTGACTACGCCAGAACCCTCAGCGACTGGCGGCAGCGGTTCACATCCGCTGCCGCCACCCTGTCCCGTCTGGGATATGACCGCCGGTTCCGGCGGCTGTGGGAGTTTTACCTGTGCTACTGCGAAGGCGGGTTTCTGGAACGGTCCATCAGCGTGATCCACCTGGTGGCCACCATGCCCGGCAACCGCACCCGCATCTGACAGATACCGATGGACAGAAAAATGTAAAACAGGGAAATGGGTTTTCTCCCTTGACATTGAGGCAAATACCCATCACAATAAACTCGAATTGTGAGTCTATTATCAATCCTAAATACCCCAAAAATAAAGTCAGATAACGACGGTATTCAACCCACTTAAATGAAATATATCTGGCAACATAAGACGTGGCCCCGGTTTACATGGAACAGTGATGCATTGCTGAAACCGCTGGGCAAGGTCAGATTCACCCAGGGATCATTCATCACTCAAATCAGGGAACTGGGGTTTGATATTCAGCAGACCGCACGGGCCGATGTCCTTGTGGAAGACGCCCTGAAAACCTCAGCAATCGAAGGAGAAGCATTGGACCCGGCTGCCGTAAGGTCTTCGGTGGGACGTCAGCTTAACATTCCAGATGCCGGTTTGAGGCATGTTCAGGACCGAAAAGCCGACGGGCTTGTGCAGATCCTGCTGGATGCAACCAGCAACCACGATCAGAAATTATCACCGGAAAGGCTGTTTGCCTGGCATGCCGCACTTTTTCCGACTGGATATTCAGGCATGATTCAAATCAAGGTGGGACAGTGGCGGGATGACGCCCAGGGGCCGATGCAGGTTGTTTCAGGTCCTGGCGGTAACAGGAAAATCCATTTTCAAGCCCCGCCCGCGCAGGTGATTGATTCCCAAATCAAACCGTTGATATCCTGGGTGAACAGACCATCGGAAACAGAAGGAATCATCAGGGCGGCCCTGGCTCATTTATGGTTCATCACGATTCATCCATTTGATGACGGGAACGGCAGGATTGCAAGGACATTGACGGACATGCTCCTGGCACGGGATGAAAAAAGCCCTGAACGCTTTTACAGCCTCTCATCACAGATCATGGCGGAACGGAATGCGTATTACGATATTTTGCATGCCACCCAGACCGGGAATCTGGAAATTACAGACTGGCTGGTATGGTTTCTTGAATGCATGAACCGGGCCATTTTACATTCTAATTCTCTGCTGGAAAGGATCATGATCAAAGCCAGATTCTGGAAGCGATTCGCCCAGACACCGTTGAGCCGCAGACAGTCAAAAGTCATCAACAGACTGCTTGATGCCGGTCCCAACGGGTTTGAAGGCGGATTGAAGAATAAAAAATACATGGGAATCGCTCACACCAGCCGCGCCACTGCGCAAAGGGAACTGGCCGATCTTGTTCAAAAAGGGGTCCTGGCCAGACAGCCGGGCGGAGGGAGGAGTGCCAGCTATGATCTTGACTGGCGAAAACTTGAAAAATAACGCTGCCGGACAAACAACCAGAGGAGACCACTTCATGCCCCATACCCGCATCACCGTGATCTGTGAAAACCGGGCCCATCTGACCCGAGATATCATCGGCGAACACGGGTTCGCCGCCCTGGTCAAAACCCCGGACACCTGCCTGCTCATGGACACGGGCCAGGGACTGGGCCTGGCCCGCAACGCACAGGCGCTTAAAATCGACCTGGCCGCCCTGGACGGCGTGGTGATCAGCCACGGTCATTTCGACCACACCGGGGGCCTTTTGCAGATCCCGGCCCGGGAAAGCCCCCTGCCCGTCCATGCCCACCCGGACCTGTTTGCCGCAAAATATGTGATGCCAAAAGGAGAGACCCCCACCTATATCGGCATTCCGTTTTCACAAACCGCGCTGGAAGAGACCCTCAACGCCCGGCTCCAATTCCACAGAGAATTCACTGAAATAGCCCCGGGCGTGTTCTTTTCCGGCCAGGTGCCCCGGACCTGGTCGTTTGAGCCCGCTGATGCCCGCCTGGTGATCCAGACCCCTGACGGGTTCATTCCCGACCCGTTCACCGACGATGCCAGCCTGCTCATCGAGACCCCGGCAGGACCGGTGATCCTCACCGGCTGCGCCCACGCCGGGATTGTCAACATCATGGAACATTTTGCCCGAAAATCCAGTCATCGGGCGTTTCATGCCGTCATCGGCGGCACCCACCTGGGATTTGCCAATGATCCATCCCAGCTGGATCAGGCCATGGACGCCTTTGAAAGGTTCCAGGTCAAAACCATTGCCGTGTCCCACTGCACGGGCAACGAAGCCGCCGCCCGGCTCTTTCACCGGTTCAAAGACCGGTTCGCCTTTGCCGGTGCCGGCTGGCATCTGGACTTTTGAAAGGTCCGGCAGCAGCATATTCACGGCGCACACCAGGTACACAAGCAACAGGCAACCCCAACGATCTGCCGGGTCAGCCTGTCCGCTTATCTGAAGGGCTTTGTCTTGACTTTACCGTTACATATTCCGAAAAAGTCTTGAGTTTTTCGGAATATGATCCAGAATAGTCTTCATGCAACGTTATCTGATCGAACATATCAAAGAGGATCTGGACAAAAAAATCATTCTGCTGACCGGGCCGCGCCAGGTCGGAAAAACAACCCTTTCCAAAATGCTGGGAAAGGATTTCGACTATTTTAATTTTGACAATCCTGAAGACAGAACCGGTTTACAGCAAAAATCCTGGGACCGGTCAAAGCCGCTGATTATCTTTGATGAACTTCACAAGCTGAAAAACTGGAAATCATGGCTGAAGGGAATTTATGATACGGAAGGGATCCCGCCGTCAATCCTTGTTACCGGCAGTGCCAGGCTGGATACGTTCAGAAAGGCGGGCGATTCCCTGGCAGGCAGATTTTTCCAGTTCAGGATGCACCCGCTGGACCTTAAAGAAATCAATACGGTTCTGAAACCCGATGATGATCTGGAGACCGAACTGGACAAACTGCTTGATCTCGGCGGCTTTCCAGAACCATTTCTGAATGGGACGACCCGGTTTTACAACCGCTGGAAAAAATCTCATCTGGATATTATTCTGAAACAGGATCTGATCGATCTTGAGAATGTCCAGCAGATTACCCAGGTGGAGACCCTGATCCAGCTGCTCAGATACCGGGTCGGCAGTCCGATATCCTACAGTTCGCTTGCCCAGGATCTTCAGTGTTCAGACAAAACCGTGAAAAGATGGATGACAATTCTTGAAAACATGTATGTGCTGTTCAAAGTGCCGCCGTTCCATAAAAACATTGCCAGGGCGATTCAGAAATCCCCTAAGTTTTATTTTTATGATACCGGCCAGGTTCTGGGCAGCCCGGGCGTCAAACTTGAAAACGCTGTCGCATGTGCGATTCAAAAAGCGCTTCATTTCAAGGAAGACTGCCTGGGAGAAGAAGGAAAACTCTATTATCTTAAAAACAAGGATGGCCGGGAAATCGATTTCTGTATCACGGCCGGCAATACCCCTTCGCTACTGCTGGAGGTAAAATACAATGACAGCACCCTGAGTTCAAATTTTGACATATTCAGAAAATACTTTCCCGGCATCAAAATGATTCAGATCTCCAAAAAACTGGACAGGGAAAAAACGTTTCCAAATGGTGCACAGATCCGAACTGCATCCAAATGGCTGTCAGAGATGCATCTGTAAACGCATCATCCCATCCATGTGCGAGGAGATCCATAACCCGAGACAAGGAGATACCCCATGAGCCGGCATATGCAGATCACGGTGACCATCCGGCCGTTTTACCAGAAAAGCCTTGAAAAAACCTATCCCCGGCTGGCCCGGCACCTGGCATACCAGGACCCCGGCCTGGTGGAAAAAAACCCCTCCCTTTACGAACTGGCCGGGCAGACCGACATGCTGCTTTACCGGTACGACGGCACGCCGCTGCGCCAGGTGCTGCTTGATCACAAACAGCGGCTGACCCAGACATTTGAGGCCATCGAAGAAAACATCGCCGACCGGAACCTGGCCGAAGCGGACAAACTGCTCTACACCCTGGAAGACATCTTTGATGACATTGAATATCACCTGGACTGACGCTGCCGGTCCGGTTGAAATCGTTCTGATTCAGAGCGCAGACAATGCCGCGAGATCTGATTTGTAACCCGAGGTGCGGTTTTTCCTGAAAATTTTCTCACCTTCCCGGAAATGGGTGATCGCTTCGTCAAGCAGTTCAGGCTCACTGTCACCCTCGCGATTGACCAGCAGCAGCCGGTCCAGGTAAGCCCTGCCTTTGTGGTACCAGAGATCCCAATCGTTTTCAGAGCCCGTCCCGGCCCTGTTAAAGTGCTGGAGAGCGAGCTCCCAGTCTCCGGGGGCATTGCGCTGGGCATATGCTGAGCCCAGGAACATGTGATATTTACCGACATTGCCGCGATGAGATATGGCCGCCTGGAACAATGCGACAACGTCATCAAAGGCCTTTTCCTGAGACAATATTTCCGCTTTATGGATTATCGCCTGGGTGCAGCCGGGGTTGGCGGCAATCACACCATCATATATCACCATTGCCTGCTCATACTTGTGCAAGCCTTTGAGCGCATCCGCCCTCACCAGATCGAGCTCTTCCTTCAACGGATGGTCATTCATTCCTGCCAGTTTGGCACTGTCAATGGCTTTGGCATATGCTTTTGATGACAGATACATTCTGGCAAGGTCCAGGTGAATGGATGCATCATTGCGGAAAGTATCACAGGAAACAGCAAACTCCAGATCTGCAATGGCTTCACTCCGTCTTTCACCGCCCATCTGTTTGAGGCAGAACCCTCTGAATTTCCTGATCTCAGGATCATTGGGTTTGAATGACAAGGCTGTCTCGAAACATTCGAGCGCCTTATCCGGCTTCCCGTTCCAATACAAAACTTTTCCACCAAGAAGAAGATCCTGGGACGCCCGGGTGTGTGATAACGACTGGCAGGCATCATCGATCTTGGATTGCACGTCTGCCAGGGCGGTCTGGAATTGCCCGTCAAGCGCCGCTTTTGCCTCAGCAAATTTTATTTCGACCGCATCTATGGATTTTCTGGTCTTTTTTTCAAGCCACCACGCAAGCAGGATAAATGCAATGATAATCAGAAATTGCGTCCCGATCAGAACAGTTAGAAGGTTTTGGGTGTTTCCTGATGAGTGATTCTGGGAGCCGATGGCGTTTTCCAGGGTGACGTTTTGCGTGTCGATGCGCGTCCCAAGC
>DATHSR010000250.1:0-5519 GCA_035464035.1 Desulfotignum sp.
CGTCGAGCACCAGAACCGGGTCCCCTTTCTCCAGGTGGAGACAGGAACCGGTGAACAGGTCGGTGTCTGCGGCGGTCATGATTTTCAATGCATCGATCTGGGTGTCGGGAACCGGGGTGGGGCCATGGCCGTTTCCCAGGAGCCGGACCGCTCCCGTGGTTTTGAGGATGGCCAGCTGATGGCAGGGATCGAAACTGGATCTGACGAACAGGTATCCGGGAAACAGCGGCACCTCGATGATGCGGGTGCGGTCTTTTCTGCGGCTGGGCTTTCTGGTTTGGGGCAGAAACACATCGATTTTTTTTCTGGCAACCTGGTCGGACACTTTTTTTTCAAAATTGCTCCGTGTCAGCAGGGCAAACCAGTGAAACGCCTGTGTCATTTTGTGGAAAACTCCCCGATTCCCTTCAGGGCGATCATCAAAGCGATGCGCCGGTCCAGGTCTGATTCCCTCATCTCCAGGCCCAGGGCCCAGCAGGGTTTGGTCAAAAGGATTCCGGCCCGGGTTTCAATGGTCTGGCTGCGGTCCAGGTCTTTTTCAAACGAATAAAATGCAGACAGTTCCCGGGAGATCCGGACAGTGAGGCGTGTATACCAGGATTCGGCGGTGTCCAGGGTATACCGGTAGGCTGTGGTGACAGAATCTCCCCGGGGGCTGGTGAGGGTGGTGTTCAGGTTCAGGGCGGTGAAATGATGGGTGTAGGGGGACCACGCCAAGTCTGTTCTCAGGGAGAGAAAGGAGAACGGGTAGACCCGGGCGTCCATTTCAAGGTCCGACCAGGGCCGCCCTTCGGCATCCCGGCCGTCCCGTTCATGTTTGATGTCATAGTCCTGGAAGAACCTTACCCATCCCAGTTCCCGGTACTGGTTGACGGGTGTTTCATCCTCGCCGGTCACGGTCTTTCGGGCGGTAAACCGGTTGACCACCGACCAGGTGAGCTGGTTGGTTTCCTGGAGATCATCCAGATCGTCAAAATAGGGCAGGTCCTCCTGGTCCACATCGGGCAGGAACCGGTACCCCAGGCCCGGCGTCACCTGGTGCTGGATCTTGTCGGAAAATCCGGTGGCAGCGGTGAACACCCGGTCCAACCGGGTGGACAGATCCCCCCCCAGCTCATAGATGCCCCGGAACCGGAACGGATCGTCATCCCCGTGGACGTCGGTGAAGCTGTCGGTGTGGTAGGCGGTGCCCCGTACCCCTGCATAGGGGTGAAAAGACAGGGCCCGGCCCAGCTTCACCGGGTAATAAAAGGTGGGGGTCACATCCAGCCGTTGGCCGTTGACCTGTGCCGAGGTCCGGAACGGATCGGCAACCGCCACGGTATCCTGGCGGAAAAAAGAGGTCAGCTGTGAATCCAGGGCATAGTAGATCCCGCTGCTCCCGATGGCCTGACGGACCGCGTTGAACTCAATTCCGGGAAGGGTCTGGAGGGTGGTGTCGTCGGCCCCGGTCTGACGGGCCGTGACATTGTCATACCACAGGGTGCTCACACTCAGCTGGTGCCGGGACCAGGTCCGGTCAAGGATCAGGCTGTTCTTCCGGACGGTGTCGTCATATTCATCCAGGTCCCGGCCGAACTGACCGGCAAACAGTTCGTTGGTTTGTTCATAGCCGGTCAGCCCGTCCTTGAACTCCAGCAGGTAATCCGGGTCAGACACCACATCCAGATCGAGCCTGGCAGAAAACCCGTGGGGCAGGGCCTGGTCGCTCTTTGCCCGCAGCCAGTACCGGTCGGTTTCGGTGCGGATCGGGGTGGAGTCAAACCGAAAGTCTTTGGTGGCGTCGGTGCCGTCATCGATCTTGTCGTCGGACAGGTAATCCATCTGCCAGACGCCGTAGGAAGCGTCATCAGACACGTACCGGTACTCGCCCCCCACCCGGACGCCCCGGTCCGACAGAATCCCGGCATGAAAGGTGGCATCCCGGCTCGGGGAGATGGCCCAGAAAAACGGCTGATCATAGACAAATCCCAGCCGGTCCGAGGAGGCGATTTCGGGCATGAGCAGCCCGGTCTGGCGCTGGGTTTTCACGGGAAAGGCCAGAAAGGGCGAATACAGGGCCGGAATGTTTCCGGCCCACAGGGTGGTGTTTCTGGCAAACCCATACCCTTCGATGGTGACCCGGACATCTTTGCCGGTGATTTTCCAGTCCGGCCGGTCCCCGTCACAGGAGGTGATGGACCCTTTTTCAGCGCTGTAGGTGAATTTTCCGGTCTTGCGGATCTGCTCGCCGTGGAAATATAAATGGTTTTCCTGGATAAAGATGGTGCCGTTGTCGATCTCTCCTGTCTCGGTGATCAGATTGATCTGCATGGCATTGCAGGTGATCACATCTCCGCCGGAGATCAGCCGGACACTGCCTTTGGCAAAAACATCCCGGGTGGCGTTTGAAAATTCCACATAATCGGCTTCCAGCCGGGTTCTGCCGCCGGTGATCACCACGTTCTTTTCAGCGATGTACACATCGGCCTGCCGGTCATAGGTGACGGTGCCGGCCGACAGGTTCCAGGCCGTTTCTGTAGGGTCTTCAAGCAGGGCCGCCCCCTGTCCCGGGACCGGAAAAATCAGCAGGCAGCCCAGCAGAAGGGCTGCGGCCGTTTTTGTCCAGGCGGTCAGACGCCGGGTCTGCAGAAGGGAATGGAAGTAAAGAAAACCGGTCATGAACCATCCAGTAATCAATTGCGCCGGGGTTAAAATTACTGTATAAAGCCATCTTATGCTGTAAAAGTCAAGCCGGAATCCGGTTCCGGCCGTGAAAGGACACCCATGAAAAACTCCATACTCGACGCCATCGGCAACACCCCGCTGGTGGAGATCCGGCGGATGAGTCCCAAGGCCGGTGTTCGAATATTTGCCAAACTGGAATACATGAACCCGGGCGGGTCTGTCAAGGACCGGGCCGCCCTTTTCATGATCAATGCCGGGGAGGCCTCGGGCCGGCTCACCCGGCAGAAAACCGTTATCGAGGCCACCTCGGGCAACACCGGCATCGGCCTGGCCATGATCTGCGCCGTCAAGGGGTATGACCTGGCACTGACCATGGCGGAGAACGCCAGTGAAGAGCGCAAGCGCATCCTCAAGGCCCGGGGGGCCAAACTCATCCTGACCCCCCGGCACCTGGGATCGGACGGGGCCATCGAAGAGGCCTACCGCCTGGCAAGGGAAAACCCGGACAAATATTTCATCACCGACCAGTATAACAATGAAGCCAACTGGCAGGCCCACTATCACACCACCGGCCCGGAGATCCTGGCCCAGGCGCCCGAGAAACCCGCCAGCGTGGTGGCCACCGTGGGCACTTCGGGTACCCTCATGGGGCTGTCCCGGTATTTCCGGGAGCACTGCCCCAAAACCCGGATCGTGTGTGCCGAACCGTTTCTCGGGCACAGGATCCAGGGGCTCAAGAACATGAAGGAATCCTATACCCCGGAGATTTACGACAAGACCCGGCTGGACCGGATCCTGCACATCGATGATGACCTGGCCTTTGAGACGGCCCGGCAGCTGGCCTCCAGAGAGGGACTGTTCGTGGGCATGAGTTCCGGGGCCGCCATGGCCGCGGCCATGGAAGAGGCCAAAACCCTGGACACCGGCGTGGTGGTGGTGATTTTCCCGGACTCCGGGGAGCGGTATCTGTCCACGTCCCTGTTTTCCGTGGACCATAAGCTCCACCTGGCGCTGTTTGATACCCTGACCGGCAGAAAACAGCCGTTTTCCCCCATCAAGACGGACCGGGTTTCCCTGTACACCTGCGGCCCCACCGTGTACCAGCGAATGAATCCCGGGAAGTTCCGGCGGTACGTGTTCACGGACCTGCTGGTGCGCTACCTGGCCTTCCACGGGATCGAGGTGAACCACGTGGTCAACATCACCGATTATGACGACCGCACCATCGACGGGGCCGGCCGGGCCGGGGTCGATCTGGACGCCTTTGTCCGGCCCCATATCCAGACGTTTCTGGCGGATCTCCGGCGCCTGGGAATCCGGCCGGCCCAGGCCTATCCCCGGGTATCGGATCATGTGGGGGACATGGCCGAGCTGACCCGGCACCTGCTGAACCGGGGCCATGCCTATGAAAAACTGCATTCCGTGTATTTTGACATCACCAGCGTGCCGGAATACGGCCGCCTGTCCCGGATGGATATCGACAAGGTAAGGCTGGGGGCCACCGTGGACCTGGATGAGTATGAAAAGCAGAACCCCCGGGATTTCACGCTGTTCAAGCGGGTCCGGCTCTCGGAGCTGCGCCGGGGCATCGGCATGAAAACCGAATGGGGCCATGTGCGGCCCTCCCTGCATCTCCAGTGCGCGGCCCTGTCCATGCTGTACCTGGGCACCCCCTTTGACATTCACACCGGCAGCCGGGAACTGGTGTTCCCCCACCATGAAAACGAGCGGGCCATTGCCCGGGCCGCCAGGGAAAGGCCCCTGGCCAATGTGTGGCTGCACTGTGACCCGGTCCGGTATGACGGGTCCCTGGGGGCGGCCTCCCTGGATGAGATCACCCTGGACACCCTGGCGGAACAGGGGTGGGAAGACCGCACCATAAGGTTCTGGCTGATGTCCGGGCACTACCGCAAGGGCCTGGAGCTGTCGGCAAGGTCCCTGGGGGATGCCCGGGCCACCCTGGCCAAGATAAACCGGTGCATCGCGGTGCTGTCCCAGATCCGTTCCAGGGCCGGGGAGGTCCCCCCGGTTCCGGACCGGGCCGGCGGCGACCCCGACCGGGTTTTGCCGGGCGCCGGGGACGGTGCAGCGGCCGGGCCGGCCAGCGGAGAGATCGACCAGCTGCTCTATGACATCCGCCAGGGGGTGCTCACCGCCCTGGGCGATGACCTGAAGATTTCCGCAGCCCTGGCAGCCCTGATGGCCGGCGTCAAGGCCGTCAATGCCCTGATGAGCCGCAGCCGGATCACGCCCGAGGAGGCCGGCCGGATTCTGGCCGGTTTCAGGGAAGTGGATTCGATTTTCCAGGTGTGCGATTTTGATGAAAAAACGGAATATTCTTCCCGGGCCGCGGATCTTATCAGGCAAAGAGCGGCGGCACGGGAAAAAAAAGACTGGGCCGCCGCCGACCGGATCAGGCAAGAACTGGCAGCCATGGGGGTCCAGGTGCATGACCAGAAAGTGAGGACCCAGTGATGCAAGTGGTGTTTTTTCCCTTTTCCCATGTGGACCGTCATCAGCAGAACACCCTGACCGCTTTTTTTTCGCGCTTCGTGTTTCTGCCGGCCGCCCCGGACCTGAAAAAGGATCCTTCCATGGTGCCCTGGGTGGAAAAACAGGCGGCCCTCCCGGTGTTCACCCCGGAAACCCGCTGCAGGGCGGTGGCATCCCGGGTCAGGGCCTGGCTGGACTGGGCCGCCCTGCACCAGGGAAACGAGCGGAACCTCAAGGCCCTGTTCCGGGACACCCCCTATCTGCTCGATGGGTCCGGAACGGCCGCCATCCAGTCTTAGCTGCGGGGCCGGATCACCCGAAACTGGACCCCGCCCGTATATGCGACGGAACCGGTTGAT
>DATHSR010000251.1:0-4024 GCA_035464035.1 Desulfotignum sp.
CCGGGGCATGGGGATCCGGATCATGACTTTCCGGGCCGCCCGCATCGGCGGGACCCTTGCATTTGACCCGGTGCCGGCCGGCGGCACCCGGGTGACCCGGGTTCTTTCCCTGCAACCCCATAACAGAATATCTGCCCATGAAAAAATTCACCATCCTCATTGTTGAAGATCACCCCATTTTCAGGATGGGGATCAAGGACATGATCGACCACGAGCCGGACATGCAGGTCTGTGGCGAAGCCGAAGATGTGGACACCGCCATCTGCCTCATCAAATCCCTGAAACCGGACCTGGTCATCGTGGACCTGTCATTGAAAGACAGCAACGGCGTGGATCTGGTCAAAGAGATCCATGACCGGTTTCCATCCTGTGCCGCCCTGGTGCTGTCCATGCACGATGAAGCCCTGCATGCCGAGCGCTGCCTCCAGGCCGGAGCCAAAGGCTACATCATGAAACAGGAAGCCTCTGAATCCGTGGTGGAAGCGATCCGCAGCATCATGACCGGACACATTCACGTCAGTCAGCGGATCATGAACCATATTCTGACCATCTATCAGAATCAGCCGTCCACGGCCCATGAATCGCCGTTGAAACGGATTTCAGACCGTGAACTTCAGATCTTCCGGCTCATCGGTCTGGGACTTTCCTCCAAACAGATCGCGGTGCAGCTGAACATCAGCATCAAAACCGTGGGCACCTACCAGGAACGCATCAAGGAAAAACTGAACCTGAAAACCGCCCGGGAACTGCTCCGGCATGCCGTGATCTGGGTGGAAACCGGCCATATCAAACCCTCTGACAGCCTGTAGGGATTTGGCCCACACCATATCCAGGTTTCTCCATACACACATCTGGGTGTCCGCCCTATTTTTTCATCTCCCCAAATGTCCTATGACAGTATTTCAATACAGATCCCGGACAAAAACCCATAACCTGCAAGGAGAGAAAAAAATGGCGCTCAAACGGCAAGACGGCGGTCCCCAGCCCGGCATTTCCTGGGGAAAATTCACCACCCGGATCCCCGGAATTCATGTTAATTTTTCTTTGCCTGAAATCATCCAGGGCGGGCTGCTGACCACCGCCACCGGCGGTGTGGTGGCAGCCCTGACCATGCGGTATTTCCAGGTTCCCTTTGAGGTGGCCTGGGCCGTGGTGTTGATTCAGCTGTTCTGGCTGTGGGTCATCCCCACGGTGGTGTGCGGCGAACCCTATGCGCCGGGGTGGATCACCCCGGCCCTGCCTTTGGTCATGACATTTTTGGCAGGATTTGAGGCCGGGCTGCCGGCCATTCACGCCATGATGGCCGTGACCGTGTGCGTGTCTGCCATTTTTTTATTTTTTGCACTCACCGGTCTGGGCAAGCGGTTTTTTCAATGGGTCCCGATTGAATTGCGGGCCGCCATCATATTCGGCGGGTCCATTGCCGCATTCAATGCGGAATTCGGCCGCATGGCCGATTTGCCCGTCACCCTGCCCATTGTCTGGGCTGTGGTGTTTCTGCTCATGTTTTCCGTCTGGTTCACCCGGGCCAGGCAGAAAAGCCAGATCCTGAACCTTCTGGGCTCCATGGCCCTGCTGGTGGGATTTCTGGTGGCTGCCGTGGTGGGACCGCTTTCCGGAGAAATTGCCTTTGATATCCAGTGGGGGCTGCATATTCCACAGATCACGGCCTATGTCCAGGCAGTGTCTCCCTTTTCCGTGGGCTGGCCCGGCCTGGATCTGTATGTAAAGGCATTTCCCCTGGCGCTGATGATCTATATTTTTATCTTCGGGGACCTGGTTCTGGGAACCACCCTGCTGGAACAGGCCGGGAAAAAACGGCCCGATGAAAACCTGACATACGACAACACCCGAAGCCATGTCATCCTGTTCATCCGGAACATGGGCCACCTGCTCACCGCCGGGCCGTTCATTCCCCTGCACGGCCCCATCTGGACCGGTGTCCATGTTTTTCTGACCGAACGGTACAAATCCGGGCGCCGGAACATGGAGTCCTTTTTTACCGGCACGTTCAACTGGTACTGGCCGGCCTTTATTCTGATTTTCCTGGTACCGGTGGTCACTTTCATGAAGCCGCTTCTGGCCGTGGCCCTGTCCATCACCCTGATTCTGACCGGGTTTGCCTGCGCCTATATTGCCATATCCATGGTGAAAACCCCTGCGGCCCAGGGCTATGCCTTTTTCGTAGGCATGGTCATTGCCAAATTCGGGCCGGCCTGGGGCATGGCCGTGGGTATCGGCCTTTATTTACTGCTCCTGGCCCAGAGAATTCCGGGCATCACCCCGGCACCTGAAAAAGCCTGAAAAAAACCCTGTTACAAACCCTTCATAAAGAAAGGAAAAAACCATGCCGACAAAACTGATCCATCCCACCCCCAGTGCCCATACCTACCCGTTGCTCATCAAAAATCTGCTGGACACCCCGCTGATCTATTCCCCGGACCAGGAGATCGTCTACCGGGACCAGCACCGCTATACCTACAGGACTTTCAGCCAGCGGGTCAAGCAGCTGGCTGCCATGCTGGAAAAGTTAGGGGTCGGCCCCGGCGACACCGTGGCCGTGATGGACTGGGATTCCCACCGTTACCTGGAATGTTTTTTTGCCGTGCCCATGATGGGGGCGGTGCTGCACACCATCAACATCCGGCTGACACCGGAACAGCTGATTTACACCATCAACCATGCCGAAGATGACGTAATCCTGGTGAACACGGAATTCGTGCCGCTTCTGGCATCGGTGAAAGACCGGTTCGACACCGTCAAAAAAGTGGTGGTGCTGTCCGATACCGGAGAAATGCCGGAATCTGATCTTGACTTTGCCGGAGAATACGAAGCCCTCATGGCAGACACGGCCCCGGCCTTTGAATTTGCCGAATTTGATGAAAACACCATGGCCACCACCTTTTACACCACCGGCACCACCGGCCTGCCCAAAGGGGTGTTTTTCAGCCACCGCCAGATTGTCCTGCACACCTTTGGCACCATGTCCGCGTTGTCTGCCTATGCCCACCAGGCCAATGTCACCTCCAATGACGTGTACATGCCCATGACCCCCATGTTCCATGTCCATGCCTGGGGCATGCCGTATCTCATGACCCTTCTGGGGGCCAAACAGGTGTATCCCGGCCGGTATGAACCGGAAATGCTGCTCAAGCTGATTCTTGCGGAAAAGGTCACCTATTCCCACTGCGTGCCCACTATCATGAACATGCTGGTCACAAGTCCCGCCATCAACCAGGTGGATCTGAAAGGGTGGAAGGTGATCATCGGCGGATCAGCCCTGTCCAGAGGATTGTGTGAGCAGGCGCTGAAACACGGTATCAATCTGTATACGGGATACGGCATGTCCGAGACCTGCCCGGTGCTGAGCCTGGCCATGATCAAGCCGCATCTCATGGAAAAAGATGCGGATGAACAGGTGGCCATCCGGTGCAAGACCGGGCTGCCGATTCCCCAGGTCCAGCTGAAAATCGTGGATATGGACGGCCATGCACTGCCCCATGACGGCACCACCGCCGGTGAAGTGGTGGTAAGGGCCCCCTGGCTGACCCAGGGGTATGTCAAGGATGAAGAAAAAAGCGAGGCGCTGTGGGCGGACGGCTGGCTTCACACCGGGGACATCGGTGTCATCGATGCCCAGGGGTATCTTCGGATCACGGACCGGCTCAAGGATGTGATCAAAACCGGCGGGGAATGGATCTCCTCCCTGGATCTGGAGGACATCATCAGCCGGCACGAGGCCGTCAGCGAGGTGGCGGTGGTGGGCGTTGCCGATGACAAATGGGGGGAACGCCCCCTGGCCATGGTGGTGATCAAAGACGCTTTCCGGGGCAGGATCACGGAGGAAGATATCCAGGCGTTCTGCATGACCTTTGTGGAAAAGGGGCGGATCCCCAAATACGGGGTGCCCACCCGGATCATCCTGGATGCGGACATTCCCAAAACCTCGGTGGGGAAAATCAGCAAAAAAGATATCCGGGCTCAGTATAAATAAGTCCTGCCGTCACCTGCTGCATTCTTGTCC
>DATHSR010000252.1:0-10452 GCA_035464035.1 Desulfotignum sp.
AGGTTCAGCTGAAAAGGGGCGGCCCCCACAAGACAGGGAACCATTTTTTTTACACCGGCCACAACCCCTGGATGGCACAGGACAAACCGGGCCGGTCTGAACATCTTGTGCCGGATCATGAGCGGGACTTGAAATGCCAGCTGCACCACACCGCCGAAAACAACCCCGGCCGCCAGCCCCATGACCGGCACATCAAAATATCCGGGAGCCAGAAGGGTAAACAGGATCACCACCAGGTTGAACACAAGGGGGGTGGCACCGGGCACACAGAAATTTCCCAGCACGGTGAGCACCGCCATGCACAGGGAAATCAGCAGAATCACCCAGAGATAGGGCATCATGATTTTAAACAGCACCAGGGTCATGGCCATCTGCCCGGAGCCGGATTCATACCCCGGTGCCATGAATCTCAGGATCCAGGGGGCCAGGAGCAGGCCGGCCAGCACCAGGATGACACCGGCAAAAGACAGGATCACCAGGGCACTGGCCGCCATGGAAACCGCCTGGTCCCGGCGGCCGGTCTGAATGTATCTGGAAAACGGCGGCACAAAAGAGATGCTGAAGATTCCGTCGCCAAACAGCTTCCGGAGAAGGTCAAAGGGGCGGAACGCAATGAAAAACGCGTCGCTCTGGGCTGTGGTGCCGAAGACCATGGCAATCAGCGCATCCCGCATGACCCCGAACACCCGGCTCACCAGAGTCAAACCACTGACCGTGGCCGTGTTTCTCACCAGGGCCACGATCAATTTACCCTTGACAGAAAAGGAAAAATTTTATACAAGAATCTTTTTGAAATATCCAATTTTTTAAAATCAAACAGACGAAGATAAGGAGTGAATGTAAATTGGCCAACCACAAATCCGCAAAAAAACGGGCAAAACAGAACCTGGTCAGACGCCAGAGAAACAGATCTGTAAAATCCACGCTGAAAACACTGGAAAAAAAATTGCGTGCGGCCAAGGCATCGGGAGACGACGCCACCATGGAACTGATGCGGGTCAACCAGTCCGCCCTTCAAAAAGCATCCCAAAAAGGCATCATCCATAAAAAAACCGCTTCCAGAAAAATTTCAAGACTTTGCAAGCTGGTGAACGCCTGATCAGCAAAGACAGGATTTGCGCCGGGTAGATCCTGTCTTTTTTTGCCCTGCGCGTCGTTTCCCCTCTAGAAATTGGCCGCCATCTGGCTGACAATCCGTTCCGCCGCCCGCTGTGCAATGATTTCAACACCCTCGGGGATATTGGCCTCATCATTGACCTTGTCCGGGGCCACAACATAGGATTCTGTTGCAGTAAAATTGCTCACCGACCACAGCACCGCATTGTCGGCATCCAGCAGCTGGACATCCACCACCGCCGTAATTCTTCTTTCGGTCACGGTTTCCGTGGAGGACCGGGACAATGTGGAAAAAGTGATCCCCCGGATCGCCCCTTTCACGAGAAATACGGCGCGATCCGGGTCCACCACCTGTGTATCGGTCCGGTCCTGGATCTCCCGGATCATCTCATTGGTAAAATAGACCCCGGCATAGGTCTGGGCGCTTCGGTTCTCAAACACCGTCACCCCCACCCGGGCAACCCCGGGGTGCAGGTGTCCGCCGCCTTCCAGGCGGTATCCACAGGCCGATACCAGCAGCACAAGCAGGGCCATAAGACAGATCGCTTTGTTTGCAGTCGCCTTCATATCACACCACAATGTTCACAAGAATCTGTTTCTTGTTGACCAGGATGATTTTTTTAACCGGCTGGTCCTGAACATACCGTACAACCCGGTCATCGGCCAGGGCCATCTCCTTGATGGCAGCGTCAGGGGTGTCAGCGGTCACACTGAATTTCGCCCGCAGCTTGCCGTTGACCTGCACCACCACCAGTATGGCATCGGTTTCAAGACTGTCGGTGCGGTAATCCGGCCAGGACTGTTCCAGCACGCTGCCCTGCCCCCCCATCCTTTCAAACAGCTCTTCACAGAAATGCGGCACGATGGGGCTGAGCAGCAGCACCAGGTTCTGCATGGCAGACAGGATTACCGCCGCTGTTTCACTGTCTGATCTGTCCAAATCGATGGCATAGACCGCGTTCACCAGCTCCATGACTGCAGCGATGGCGGTGTTGAAATGAAAACTGTCATCGATATCTGCGGTGACCTTCTGGATGGTCTGGTGGGTTTTGATGTACAGGTCCCTGGCGGCCGGATTCTTCAGTTCCCCGGCCGGTCCGGCAAAGGGCACTGTCTGCCGGGTGTCGATTTTTTCCATGCACGCCAGGGCCAGGCGCCAGACCCGGTTGATGAACCGGTTGCTGCCCTCCACCCCGTCTTCGCTCCATTCCAGGTCCCGTTCCGGCGGGGCTGCAAACAGACAGAAAAGCCGGGTCACATCCGCCCCGTATTTCTCCAGCAGCGCATTGGGGTCCACCACGTTTTTCTTGGATTTGGACATTTTGATGACCCGTCCCACCGCCACATCCTTTCCGCAAAGGGTGCACCCAAGGGTGTCATCGGGTTTTCTTTGTGCCTGCTCGGGAAACAGATACCCGTGCTCAGGGCAGGTCATGGTCTCCTTGCACACCATTCCCTGGGTGAGCAGCCGGGTAAACGGTTCCTTGAAATCGATCATGTTAAAATAGTGCAGCACCCGCATGAAATACCTGGAATACAGCAGATGCAGCACGGCATGCTCCACCCCGCCGATGTACTGGTCCACCGGGGCCCAGTATTTTACGGCCTCCGGATCAAACATCCCCTGGGTGTAACGGGGAGAGCAGTACCGCAGATAGTACCAGGAGGATTCCACGAATGTGTCCATGGTGTCGGTATCCCGCCGGGCATCCTCCCGCCCGCAGGCCGGACAGGGGGTTTGTCTGAAGCCGTCCAGAAACGGGAGCGGAGATCCGCCCTTTGCCAGCAGGTTGGCATCCTCGGGCAGGATGATGGGAAGATCGGTTTCCGGCACCGGCACCACGCCGCAGTCCGGACAGTGAATCACCGGGATGGGGGCCCCCCAGTACCGCTGCCGTGAGATGCCCCAGTCCCGCAGACGGAAAGACACCGCTCTTCTTCCCCGGCCCTGCTGCGCCAGCCAGTCGGTGATGGCCGCCATGGCGGTCTCATTGTCCATGCCGTCAAACCGGCCGGAATTGACCATGGTCCCGGGGCCGGTGTAGGCGGTTTCCATGGTTTCCGGGTCCAGTTTTTCGCCGTCGGGCTGCACCACCACCCGGATTTCAAGCCCGTATTTCCGGGCAAAATCAAAATCTCGCTGATCCCCGCAGGGCACCGACATGATGGCGCCGGTACCATACCCCATGAGAACAAAATTGGCCGTATAGATGGGGATCTGTTCACCGGTGGCCGGGTTGATGCAGTAACGGCCCGTGAACACCCCCTCTTTCTCATATTTTTCAAGACCCTCCAGGGACCGCTCCTGGGTGGCCACTTTTCCCAGAAAATCCGCCACCGCCCCGGCCTGACCGGTTCCCTGGCAAAGGGTTTCCACCAGGGGGTGTTCCGGTGCCAGGCACATGAAGGTGGCCCCGAAAACCGTATCCGGCCGGGTGGTGAACACCTCGATCTGCGCATCCATGCCGGCAACCTCAAACGTGAGTTCCGATCCCACGCTCTTGCCGATCCAGTTTTTCTGCATCACCGTGACCTTGTCCGGCCATCCGGGCAGTTTGTCGCAATACACCAGCAGATCTTCGGCAAAATCGGTGATCCTGAAAAACCACTGCCACAGTTTTTTTTGTCTGACCGCCTGGGAGCAGCGCCAGCATCTGTCCTGCTCCACCTGTTCGTTGGCCAGAACGGTCTGGCATTTTTCGCACCAGTTGACAAAGGATTCCTTGCGAAAGGCCATGCCGTTTTCCAGCATCTTCAAAAACAGCCACTGCTCCCATTTGTAATATTCGGGCCGGCAGGTGGCGATCTCCCGGTTCCAGTCATAGGAAAACCCCATTTTTTTGAGCTGGGCCCGCATGGTGCGGATATTTTCATAGGTCCAGGCGGCCGGGTGGGTGTTGTTGTCGATGGCGGCGTTTTCCGCGGGCATGCCAAAGGCGTCCCACCCCATGGGATGCAGCACATTGTATCCCTGCATCCGTTTGTACCGCACCACCACATCGCCAATGGTGTAATTGCGCACATGTCCGATATGAATCTTTCCCGAAGGATAGGGAAACATTTCCAGCAGGTAATATTTTTCTCTGGCAGGATCTTCGGTTACCGTAAAAAGCCCCCGGTCCTGCCAGTATGTCTGCCATTTGGGTTCAACCTCCGCCGGGGTGTACCGTTCCTCCATCACTGTATTGTCCTTTCAAAAATATCTGCCAAATAAAGTTGATTTTCAAACCTATTTAGATGCCACAACCAGCGGCAAATAGCAAGGGATAGAAAAAACCGCAACGGTTTTCTTGCCCATGCCATATCATTGCTGGTATAATTGAGGCGGCGGCAGCGGCCGTCCATTATTTTAAACGACCTCCAGCCAGGCCGGCGGGTTGAGATTACATCAGAAAGGATCGATTTCATGGAAAAAAAACTGGACCGCCTTATGGAAACCCTTGACAGACGCTGCCGTCTGACCACGCTTCCGGTGGCCGTCAAACTGGCAGACAAACAGGACACCCCCATGGAAAAAACCCGGTACCCCACCGATCATGTCGGTCACCGCCTGGCGGTCTGCCAGGGCATGAGCCTGGCCAGAACCCTGGGATGGACCATGGGATTCAGAAAAGACGACCATGCCTGCCCCATGCCCCGGGTATTCATGGGGCATATCAGTCCGGAAAAGTTTCTGGCCGGAACCGCTGCAGGGTTCTACCAGGAGGATCCGGAACAGATGCGGATCATGGAAGCCTCCTATGCCAGATGGCCCGAAGGCCGGTTTCAGGAAATCTGGCTGTCCCCGGTTACCCGGTGTGAATTTGTGCCGGACGTGGTGGTGATTTACGGATACCCTGCCCAGATTCTCGCCCTGATCCAGGCCGCCAATTTCAGGGTCGGTTCAGGAATACACTCCATGAGCAGCGGCCGTTACGGCTGTTCCAACTGGATCGCCGGCGTTCACCAGTCCGGGGAGTGTACCTACATGATCCCGGGCCCCGGAGAAAGAATCTTTGCCGCCACCCAAGACAGTGAAATGGCCTTTGCCATGCCCTACGCCAAAACCGACAATGTGGTGGACGGATTGGAATTCATCGGCAAAAAAGGCGCTTACCGTTATCCGGTGCCGGCTTTTGGGATGCTTTCAGAACCCGGCATCCCTGCCAAATATTTTGACATCGAACCCTGACACCGATTTCCAGCGCACGGTGGCGTTGACTTCAGGGAAATCGTTTTTTTCTGCCACCGCGTTTAATTTGTGGATCCAGGGCAAAGACCCGCGGATTGCCCAAAACCCCAAAAAAAACGCGGCGTTTCTGTTTCATCGAAACACCGCGTTTTTTGTCAATTAGATCCGGGACGGTTCAGATCATCCCGCCAGATCAAAGCGGTCCAGGTTCATCACCTTGTTCCAGACAGCCACAAAATCGTTCACAAACTTTTCCCCGGCATCTGCACAGGCATAAACTTCAGCCAACGCACGGAGCTGGGAGTTTGAACCGAAGATGAGATCCACACGGGTGCCGGTCCATTTGAGTTCCCCGGTTGCGCGGTCACGGCCCTCAAACAGGTTGTCGTCTTCTGGAACCTTTGACCACACCGTTCCCATATCCAGCAGGTTCACGAAAAAATCATTGGTGAGCGTTTCCGGCTGCCGGGTGAACACACCGTGCTCAGACTGCCCGAAATTGGCATTCAGCACACGCATGCCGCCCAGGAGCACCGTCATTTCAGGCGCGGTCAGCGTCAGCAGCTGGGCCCGGTCAACCAGCAGTTCCTCTGCGGTTACCGCGTACCTGGCCTTGAGAAAGTTGCGGAATCCGTCCGCCACCGGTTCGAGCACGGAAAAAGACTCAGCATCGGTCTGGGCCTGGGAGGCATCCGTGCGCCCCGGTGAGAAGGGAACCGTGACGGGATAACCGGCATTTTTTGCCGCCTGTTCCACGCCGGCGCACCCGCCCAGGACAATCAGGTCCGCCAGGGAAACCTTTTTATCGCCGGTCTGGGCCTTGTTGAACGCCTCCTGGATTTTTTCAAGGGCCGTAAGCACCGTTGCCAGCTGCTCGGGCTGGTTGACCGCCCAGTCCTTCTGGGGCGCCAGGCGGATGCGGGCCCCGTTGGCCCCGCCGCGGAAATCCGACCCCCTGAAGGTGGATGCCGAAGCCCAGGCCGTGGATACAAGCTGGGAAACCGTAACTTTTGACGCCAGGATTCTGGCCTTGAGATCTGCGATATCCTCTGCATCGATGAGCGCATGATCCACCGCCGGCACCGGATCCTGCCAGATCAGTTCTTCGGCCGGCACTTCAGGCCCCAGATACCGGGACCGGGGTCCCATGTCACGGTGGGTCAGCTTGAACCAGGCCCGGGCAAAGGCATCGGCAAACACTTCCGGATTTTCCAGGTAATGCCGGGAGATCTTTTCGTAGATGGGGTCAAACTTCAAAGACAGGTCTGCCGTGGTCATCATGGGCCGGTGTTTTTTGCCTGGATCATGGGCGTCCACCACCATATCTTCTTCTTCCACATCCTTGGCCAGCCACTGGTTTGCCCCGGCCGGGCTTTTGACCAGCTCCCAGTCGTATTTGAACAGCACCTTCAGATACCCCATGTCCCACCGGGTGGGGTTGGGCTTCCAGGCTCCCTCGATGCCGCTGCTGATGGTGTCTTTGGCCTTGCCGGTACCGAAACTGCTCTGCCATCCCAGGCCCTGCTGCTCAATGGGGGCGGCTTCGGGTTCAGGCCCCACATGGGTGGCAGGGGCTGCACCATGGCACTTGCCAAAGGTATGCCCGCCGGCAACCAGGGCCACGGTTTCCTCATCGTTCATGGCCATGCGTGCAAAGGTTTCCCGGACATCATGTCCTGAGGCCACCGGATCCGGATTCCCGTCCGGACCTTCCGGGTTCACGTAAATCAGTCCCATCTGCACGGCTGCCAGGGGATTTTCCAGGTCCCTGTCCCCGGAATAACGGCTTTGGGGTTTGTCGCTGGTGGCCAGCCACTCCTGTTCAGATCCCCAGTAGATATCTTCTTCCGGCTCCCAGATATCGGCGCGGCCGCCGGCGAACCCAAAGGTCGGCAGCCCCATGGACTCTATGGCACAGTTGCCGGCCAGAATCATGAGGTCGGCCCAGGAGATTTTCTTGCCGTATTTCTGCTTGATGGGCCAGAGCAGCCGGCGGGCCTTGTCAAGATTCACGTTGTCGGGCCAGCTGCTGAGGGGTGCAAAGCGCTGGTTCCCTGTACCGCCGCCGCCGCGGCCGTCGCCCATGCGGTAGGTGCCGGCGCTGTGCCATGCCATCCGGATAAACAGCCCCCCGTAGTGACCGTAATCCGCCGGCCACCACTTTTGGGAGTCGGTCATCAAAGCATAGAGATCTTTTTTTACCGCCCCGAGATCCAGTTTCTTGAATTCTTCTGAATAGTTGAAATCATTCCCCATGGGATTGCTTTTGGCGGAATGCTGGTGAAGTATTTTAAGATTGAGCTGATTGGGCCACCAGTCCCGGTTGGATGTGCCGCTGCCGGCGATCTGTTTGGATGTTTTCCCGGTTACCGGGCATTTGCTTTCTTGATTGGACATGCGAACCTCCTTGTTTATCGGTTGATAAAACCAGACATTACCTGATATGATTATCCAGCAACGGCAGAAACGACGGGTCTTTTTTTGCCAGACACCTGCGGCAGACACCGAAGAAATCCAGCCGGTGCGACAGAATTTTAAACTCCGTTTCCCTTGCCACCTCTTTTTTCATGTCATCCAGGCTGTCCAGCTCAGGGTCGACAATTGTTTTGCACACGATGCAGATGACATGCGGATGGGGGACAGGCGTGCTGCCGTCATACCGGTTGCTCCCATCCGGGAACCCCAGCTCGAGAACTTCGCCCACAGATTTTAACAATACAATATTTCTGTAAACCGTGGCAAGACTGATGAACGGGAAATCGGTCTTTAATTGTTCATAAATATCTTCAACACTGGGATGGCCCTTGCTGACGGCAAGGATTTTTATGATAGCCAGGCGCTGGGGCGTGATCTTGTGGCCTGTGTCTCTTAATTTCCCGATGATGGCGGCAACTCTTTGGGTGTGATCCGGCACCGGACGCCTCTCTGTTTCAATTAATAATTATTATCATTTAGCACTCATTCGCATGCTTGTCAATTCTAATTTGCACACAGGCCGGTTCAAAGCTGCGATGCGGCATCTGCTGTTTAATGCCCCCTAAACTCCTTTCATACCCGCTCAAGTGATCATGGTTTTACTTCTGGACGGAAGGTCAAGACATTTTCAGCTTGACCCGAAACCGCTGAAATGATATATGAAATAGTTTTAATAAACACCTGAACGGCAGGTGTCGTATGATTTAATCCTTGCTCCGGATGCATGGCACCGGGGCTTTATATCCGTAAGGAGATGCGATGAGGAAGTATGAAACCGTCATTATTTCTGAACCTGACCTTCAGGATCAAACCCGCGCAGAGCTGTTTGATAAGATCAGAAATATCATTGCCAGGGAGAATGGAATTCTTCTGTCTTTTGATGACTGGGGCAGCAGGAAACTGGCCTATGAAATCAACAGGAAACTGCGGGGCCACTATGCCTGCCTCACCTATGGCGGCAGCGGGGACCTGGTAAAGGAGCTTGAAAGAAACCTGGGGCTCAGTGATGATGTCATGAAATTCATGACCATCCTTCTTGCCACCGACCAGACTGCGGAATCCCTGGCCCAGGAAGCCCGGGATGCTGAAGCCCAGAAGGCTGCGGCAACTGCTGCACAGGATGCCGGCCCGGCTGCCGGGGACGGCACCGACGCCCCGGAAACAGACCGGGATGCCGGACAAAAAGAATCAGCACCCACGGCAGCATCAGACCCTGAAACCGCTGCAGACACGCAGAACTGACATCCAGGATTGGAGGAAAAACATCATGTATAAAGACCAGGCTCAAAGTCAAAGAGGCGGTGCCAAAAACAGATTTTACCAGCGGCGCAAGATATGCCGGTTCTGTGTGGATAACAGCATGGATATCGATTACAAAAACCCCAAAAACTTAAAACAGTTCATTACGGAACGGGGCAAAATCATTCCCAGGCGGATTACGGGAACCTGCGCCAAGCACCAGCGCAAACTGACACTGGCCATCAAGCAGTCCCGCCAGATCGCCCTGCTCCCGTTTGTGGGCAGGCCCCCGCAATAGATCAGACAGCCGGAATATCCCACGATGCCCCCCGTCATACCGCATCCGTCCGCCATCAAGGACATTGCACTGGGAACCTGCCTGTGCATTCTGATTTTTGCCGTCAGCTATACCTTCCCGTTTCTGGGGGTATTCGCCCTGCTGCTGCTGCCGCTGCCGGTGCTGTATTTCCGGCTCAAACTGGGCAGAAACAGCGGAGGGCTGATTGCGCTGGTCAGTTTTGCGGTTCTCCTGGTGATGACCCGGGGATTTGCCTTTGACACCCTTTATTTTGGCGCCCTGCTCGTGACCGGCCTGTTTCTGGGCGAATGCATCGAGCGCCATCTGGGCCCGGAAAAGACCATGATCTTCACCGTCACCGGGGTTCTTGGATCGGCACTGGCCGCATTTGCGGTGTATGCCGCCTTCCAGGCCCAGGGGGTCGGCGACATGGTGACCGATTATATCGCCCAGTATTTCAGTCTGACCAGTGCCCTGTATGCGGACATGGGGATTGAAAAACAACAGATCGACACCCTGAATGCCGCATTTCTGATGGTGATGCCCGGCATGTTCATTGTGTCCTACATGACCACGGTGTGGCTCAATATTCTGATCATCAAGCGGCTGCTGGCCAGGATCGGCATCCGATTGAAAAACATGGAGGCGCTGAACCGTTTCAGGGCGCCCGATCTGCTGGTCTGGGCGGTCATCGGCTTAGGGGTGCTTCTGGCCCTGCCGGTGGGACCGGTCAAGATGGTGGGCATCAATTGTCTGATTATTTTAATGCTGATTTATTTTTTTCAAGGAATTGCCGTTATATCATTTTATTTCCAGAAAAAGGGCTCCCCGACGTTTTTACGGGTGTTCTGCTACGGACTGATAGCGGTGCAGATCTATTTTCTCGTTCTGGTCATCGGTCTGGGGTTTTTTGACAACTGGATCAACTTCAGAAAACTGGAAACGCATAAATGATAAAAAAACCCTTCGGCCCGGGCAAACCGGACTGAACTTTTTGGAGGTTTTATATGAAAGTCATACTGAAAGAAACCATTGATACCCTGGGCATTGCCGGTTCGGAATGTGAGGTGGCCCCTGGATACGGCCGCAACTACCTGCTCCCCCAGGGAAAAGCCGTGATCGCAACACCCCAGAACCGACGGGTCATGGAGCA
>DATHSR010000253.1:0-2726 GCA_035464035.1 Desulfotignum sp.
TGACCTTCTGACCCAGGAGATCCTGCTGCAAAAAAACATCTTTGACCTGAACCACCGGGAGCGAGGTGTCGACACCTGCGCCGTATTTTTCACTGCCGCCGCTGCGGGCCCCTAAGGCAAGAAAAGCAAAGAGCAGGACAAAGGACAAGAACCTGATTTTTATCGACCCAACCATAAACGATCCTCCAGAATTCCAAAAAATATTGCCGCCAACCGCACACAGGTAATACAATGTAGTACATGCCCCAGCAAAATAGATATAAAGGGGTCCATTGTCAAGACTGTATGTTGCGCAAACAGGATTTCACCCGCGGTGACGGTTTGAACCGGCGCCGTTCCGGCCGTCATATGGGTTGAGAAATTCTTCGGGTTCTGGTACATCACTGGTTCATGAAACATGCCGTACTCATCAACAACGCCCACATTGAAAATTTCAGCGTCAGACATCTGGGGGCGTATCTGACATCCCGGGGGTTCCGGGTGTCGGTCATCCATTATGAAAGCCGCAAAGAAGCGGTGTTCGAACCGATGCCGGCAAAGGCCCTGGAGGTCCTGGCCAAATACTGCACCGGCTGCGATCTGGTGGGCATCACCGTTCTGACCACCCATCTGGTGCCCCGGTGCCGTCAGATCACCCGGTACCTGAAAGACCGGATCACGGCCCCGGTGATCTGGGGCGGTCCCCCGGTGATTGCCGACCCGGCCCGGTTTCTGGCAGATGCGGACCTGGTGTGTGCCGGGGAAGGGGAAATGGTCATGGCCCGGCTTCTCGACGGGGTGCCGGCTGCCCGGATACCGGGCTTAGGGTTTGTGACGCCGGCCGGTGATCCACTGATCAATCCCCTGCCGCCCATGCTGGATGTCAACCGACTGCCCATCCCCCGGGTGGACCTGGAAAACGGGTATGTGCTGACCGAGTCGGGCCTGGTGCCCATGACGCACCCGGTGCCGGCCACCCTGTCCACCTACAGTGTGCTGCTGGTCAGAGGGTGCCCCTACCGGTGCGCCTACTGCCTGAACAGCCGGCTGATGACCGTGTTTGACGGCAAAGGCCCTTATGTGCGCAAAATCCAGGTGGACCGGGTCATCGAGGAGCTGGTGTGGGCCAGGGAACATATCCCCAATCTGAAGCGGATCATCATCGATGATGATGATTTTTTCCTCAATTCGGAAGACCGGATGAAACGGTTTCTGGCCCGGTACATGTCAGAGATCCGCCTGCCGGTGTTCTATATCCAGGCCAATACCCGGCAGATCACCCGCAGAAAGCTGGAGATCCTGGCGGCCAGCGGACTGGATCTGCGGTATCTGAAAATCGGGCTCCAGTCCGGCAGCACCCGGATCAGCCGGGAGATCTTTCACCGCCCGCTGGACCGGCAGGCCTATCTGGACAAGCTGGAACTGGTGATGGGGCAGGGCATCCGGGTGATGATCGACGTGATCTCGGACAACCCCTATGACACCCCGGCCGACAAATATGCGGTGCTGCGGTTCTACCTGGATATCCTGAAGCGGATTCCGGCGCAGCCCATTGACCGGCCCGTGAAAATCTATGACCACAAACTGATGTATTATCCGGGCACCCCGCTGTATGACCGGGTCATGAAGGACGGGCATATCCAGGCGGATTACGTGGACAAGGTCCTGCTCAGGCGCAGCACCCTGCGGCTGCACGAAGAGGACCGGGACCATGATGCCCTGATGGTGTCCCTGTTCAATGCGGCAGCCGGTAAAAAAGGGTTTCACCGGACCGCCCGGGTGCTGCTCAGGGTCCTGGCCCTGCCCCCGGTGTTCAGGGCCGCGGTCCGGTTCCGGGTGGCCCGGACCCTGGACCGGCTGTCACAGGTCCCGGCCGTGGCGGGGGTTCTGGAAAAAATCAGAGCCTGAATCGGGCAAGTGCGTGCGTTTCCACCCGCAACCATGACCGGGATCTAACCGGCCCGCAACCCGGGACAGATGAGTGAAACCGATCAGACCTTGAGGAGAAAATGCCATGACAGACAGCCGTTTTACCGAGTACAGCGCCCTGGACCATCCCGGGATTCTGGCCTATATCTTTCATCCCCGGGCATCGGCCCGGCCCCCCGGCCCCAATGACATTCTGATTCCGGTGGCAGACCATGCCGCTGTCGGGGCCTGTTTTCATGCGGCCGGCAAAGCAGCCCCCACCATCGTGTTTTTCCACGGCAACGGGGAGATCGTTTCCGATTATGATGAGTTAGGGCCTTTGTACAACCGCCTGGGGATCAATTTCTTTGTGGTGGATTACCGGGGGTATGGCTGGTCCACCGGGTCTCCCTCGGTGTCCGCCATGATGACGGACTGCCACCGGATCCTGGATTTTGTGGGGCAGTGGTGCAGGGACCAGGGATTTTCCGGCAGCCTTTCGGTCATGGGCAGGTCCCTGGGCAGTGCGCCGGCCATCGAACTGGCGGCGGCCCGGCCCGCCGAAGTGGCCCACCTGATTGTGGAAAGCGGGTTCGCCGATACCCAAAGCCTGCTCAAGGTGCTGGGCATCGATCCGGCAGCCCGGGGCATCCGGCTGCCGGCCGGGCTGGACAACCGGGAAAAGATCAGGCAGTGGACCGGGCCGGCCCTGATCATCCACGGGGAGCTTGACCGGCTGATCCCGTTTTCCCACGGGAAGACCCTGTTCGCCGCCTGCCCGTCCGCACAAAAAAAGCTGGTGAAGATCGCCGGTGCCGGTCACAACGATATTTTCATGC
>DATHSR010000254.1:0-3258 GCA_035464035.1 Desulfotignum sp.
GGTATTAATGGTATCAATTTTCGCGCCTACATTATTGATGCCGACGGTAGTTATTAAGTATTGTCCTTCGTTGAATGTGCTATTCTGGACATTGATGGTGCCGGAGTTGTTGATGGCCCCCATATTGAAGATACCACCAAATTGATTGTTCTCATCGATCATTTCGCTGTCGACAGTGATGGTGCCTGAATTGTTGATGGTTCGCAAATTAAAAAGAGCTTTGTGGACGGTGATGGAGCCGGAGTTGTCAATGCTGAATTCATAGATTAATTGAGGGTCGAATTTTAATGTTGGATCTTCAAAATCGTAGTAACCGACATGTAAATCTCCATTTACGACGAGCGAGACCTGAGCAGGAATCGTAAAACCAGAATTTGCCGTTGCTGTGGTTCCTTGAGGGATGGTACACATGTTTTCTACCCAGGTTCCGCCCAACCCATTACACAATGTTGAATCAAGCACCGCCTTCTTCACAGGCTTGCCGGGATTCTCAGGCTTCACAGCCCACGAGGTCGTGCTCCCTGCTGCGATTACGAGCACTCCGGTCAGAATAATAATCAAATTACGCATGGTTTTCATTTTCGGCCTCCTTTTCATATGTATTGATATGGACATCACCTTGTTCCCAATAATTGGTTTTTTCTTTTTGGCAACAATCATATTGGCAAAAAGAGCTGTTCACAATGTCCCCAGGGACAGAAAAAGGACAGTCCACCCCCAAAAAAAACACTGTCCCTGAGGACAGTGTAACGGGTTGTACTTTTTTAACAGCGCTGTTGGAAAAAAGAGTCAGTCGCCCGGTTTTTGGGCCGCCAGTCCCATCCGTCCGGCAAATGCCAGGACCTGAGCCCGGTTTTCCAGATGCAGCCGGTCCATGATCTCGGTCATATGATATTTAATGGTCCGCGGGCTCAGAAACAACCGGGCCCCGACCTCTTTGTACGAAAGTCCGTCCGCCAGGAGTTTGAGCACCTGGATCTGCCGGGGTGACAACACCTCCCGCAACGGTTCCGCCCCGGTTTTTGATCTGTTTTCTGAGGAGACCGCACCCTCTGGATTGGAGAGACGCACAAACTCATCCATAAGCTTTGCGGCCAGCCCCGGCGAAAAAGGCGGCACCCCCTGCCGGGCCTGCGCCAGCGCTTCCACCAGCTGATCACTGTCCATGCTCTTGAGCAGATACCCGCAGGCCCCGGACTTGATCGCCTCAAACAGGTCATTTTCCTCGATGGATGTGGTGAGCATAATGATTTTGGCATCCGGCATCTGTTTTTTGATCAGACGGGTGGCAGCCAGACCGTCACACCCGGGCATGCGGATGTCCATCAGGATCACGTCCGGTTTAAGCCTTTGTGCCAGGTCAACGGATACGGCCCCGTCGACGGCGGTGCCCACCACGTCGATATCGTGGGCTGCCAGAAGATTTTGAAGGCCTTCGAGCATCAACCGGTTGTCATCCACCAGAAGTACTTTCATTTCTCATCCTTTCCATGTGTTTGCACCGGCACGGCCAGCGTCAGCGTGGTGCCCGCCCCGGGTTCCGACACAATTCTCACGGACCCGCCTATCTGCGCCATTCTCTGCTGAATAAAACCCAGGCCGAAATGACCGTCCACTCCTCTCTTGAACCGGCCGGCGTCAAATCCTTGGCCGTCATCGATGATGGAGATCCGGGCCGTGCCCCGGTCGAATTTTGAACGAACCGTCAAATTACTTGCCCCACTGTGTTTACCGGCGTTTGTAAGGCCTTCCTGAATCGCTCCCAGCAGCTGGGTCCCTGTTCCGGGATCGAACGTGGTGTCATCGATACCGCCGGACAGCAAAAGCTCCGTTCGAATCCCGTAATTTGCCTGAAACCGGTCGAGATGTCCCTTCAGGGCCGGAATAAATGACTTTTCCTGATCTTTTTGGATTTTAAGGCTAAAAATTGACTCTCTGACATCGGCGTGCGCATCCCGGGTCACCTGCACCAGCCGCTCCAGCAGGGGGCCGGCTTTCTCGGCCTTGCCGTCATGAAGCCATTTCAGGGCGCTTTGGGTCTGCATGATCACATACCCAAGTGTCTGACTGATACCGTCATGAATCTCGCCTGCCAGGCGTTCTCTCTCCTGCAGGGCCGCCAGTGCCTTCTGCTGTTCCACATTCCGGGCCTGGGCCCGCTTCTGCTCGGTGACGTCATGCATCAGGATCAGGTACCCGATAGGCTCATCCGACCGCCCCCTGAGCGCGGTCATGTTCAGTTTGTACTGCCGGGACAACGGTCCCTCCCCCAGGGTTGTTTCGGATTCAGCCGCTTCATTGGACGCCAGGTATGCTACGGCCGCCACATCGATGGCCGCAATGTCTTTGAAGCGTTTACCGGGCAGCTCCTTCTCAGAAATACCCAGCATTGCCGCCGCCATGGGATTGGCATCGATAATGCGTCCCTCGAGGTCAAGCACCACAAACCCCTCGCGCATCTGCCGGAGGGCTGCATCCCGTGCCGCTGCAACCGGATCGATGGCGTGAAACCGGAAAAACGCCACGGCATAGGCCAGACCCACCACCCCGATGGTCAAAAGCGCTGATTCCCCCGGCCCGATCTGATTCATGTCGAGTTTGTCTATCGTATATCCGATGCGGGCGATCATCTGGCCGACCACCATGATTGTCACGGGCAGCCGGTACCCGGGTGACGTGACTGCCAGCCGGATCAGAACCACGAGGTTGACCAGGCCCAGCAGAAAGACATAACTGTTGAAGACCCAGTAGAGTCTGCCGTGGGACGGAACCACATACCTGTCCAACCGGAACCCGGTCCAGATGAGGTGATGAAAATCGTTGGTCACGGTGAACAGAACCGAGACCAGGGGAACCAGAAACAGGAGCACATAAACCCGGCGGGTCAGCCACCGGCCCAGGCCGGCATATTCAAGAACAAAACAGGTCATGACGGCGGCAACCGGCAGTTGCCAGACGTTTTGAAACTTTACCCAGAAAACCTGGGTGGCAAATTCAGCGGCCGACAGCTCCAGGATCAGCCCGGCCGTCCAGAACCCGCAGAAAAACGCTGCGACGGCGAACGGCCTGGCCGCCGGTATGTGCCGGCGGCGCCAGCTGTAGACGCCCAGACTGATGGACAGCACAAAGGCGATCAAAGCCGGCCACAGTTCGGTGGTATACGCGTAGGAACCGTTCATCCGGTATTTCCAGGGTATGTTTTAAAAAATCATCTGTTCTATCTTTCTCTTCCTTCTCTGACGATATCCACGATTTCTT
>DATHSR010000255.1:0-1833 GCA_035464035.1 Desulfotignum sp.
CAAACAGTTTGAATCCGCCGCCGGAACCGGTGGACTCGATGGTGGGGGTTTTAAACCCGGTGGTCTTACCAAAATTTTCCGCCACCACCGTGGCGAACGGATACACCGTGGATGATCCCACAATGGAGATGTAATCCCGGGACGATGCCCCCGCATTCCCCAGGCCTAAGGCAAAAACCAGGGCCAGACTTGCAATCCATACCTTTCTCATTTGAATCTCCTTACATTTTTCTGATTATGCGTTATAAAAAACGGTCTGTTACAACCTGTTACCACCTGCGTTCAAACTTTTTTCTCAAAAACACGGCCAGGGCGTTCATGGTCACCAGAAACGCCAGCAGCACCATGATGGCGGCCGATGTTCTTTCCAGAAACGCCCGCTCCGGACTGTCGGCCCACAAAAAGATCTGCACCGGCAGCACCGTGGCCGGATCGGTGAACCCGCCGGGAATGTCCACGATAAAGGCCACCATGCCGATCATCAGCAGCGGCGCGGTTTCCCCCAGGGCCTGTGCCATGCCGATGATGGTGCCGGTGAGCATGCCCGGCAGGGCCAGGGGCAGCACATGATGGACCACCATCTGGGTTTTGGACGCCCCCACCCCTAAGGCCGCCTCCCGGATGGAGGGGGGGACCGACTTGAGGGCGGCCCGGCTGGCAATGATGATGGTGGGAAGGGTCATCAATGTCAGCACCAGCCCCCCCACCAGTGGAACGGACCGGGGCAGGCCGAAGAAATTGAGGAATACGGCCAGGCCCAGCAGGCCGTAGACGATGGAAGGCACGGCCGCCAGATTGTTGATGTTCACCTCGATGATGTCGGTCCACCGGTTTTTGGGGGCAAACTCCTCCAGGTACACGGCTGTGGCCACGCCGATGGGAAACGACAGCAGCAAGGTGATGATCAGGGTGAAGAATGAGCCGGTTACCGCCCCCCGGATACCGGCCAGCTCCGGCTCCCGGGAATCTCCGGCGGAAAAGAAAATGGCGTTGAACCGCTTTTCCAGCCGGCCCTGTTCCTGGAACCGGTCGATCCACGACAGCTGAATGTCTTTCACCCGGCGCTCCGCTTCAGGCAGATCCCGGCGGATATGCCCCTTGATCACCATGTCCACATCATCATCCGCGGGCACCCATATCTGGATGACCGATCCGATCTGGTTCTGATTTTTTCTGACAAAATCCTGGAGCTGGAACACCGCGCCGGTGCTGACCATGCCGAAAAGCTGCCGCCGTTCCTGTCTGGCTGTCACTTCAGGAAACATGCCGGAAAGGGACTGTCTGACCATGGCCTGATAATTCACTGAGTTAAGATCTTGGCCACTGAACTCGTCAGGGTCCAGAAAAATGTCCAGCTTGATGAACGTCTGCTGAAACGCTGTGTACCCGTTGGCGGTGATGCTGACAAACAGAACGGTCAAAAAGACCAGGGACAGGGCAATGGCAGCCATACCGTAAAGCCGGAACCGCTTCTCGGCCCGGTAGCGCCGGCCCAGGCCCTGATTGACGATGGCAATGGTTTTCACGGGTGTCCTTGCATCTGTTTTATGGGATGGCTTATTCATATTGCTCCCGGTATTTGCGCACCACCACCAGGGCGATGACGTTGAGGATCAGGGTGATGACAAACAGCATCAGCCCCAGGGCAAAAGCGGCCATGGTCTTGGGACTGTCAAATTCCTGGTCCCCCACCAGCAGGGTGACGATCTGCACCGTGACCGTGGTCACGGCTTGCAGGGGGTTCACCGTCAGGTTGGCGGACAGACCGGCCGCCATCACCACGATCATGGTCTCACCGATCGCACGCGACGCGGCCAAGAGCACCCCGCCGAT
>DATHSR010000256.1:0-2949 GCA_035464035.1 Desulfotignum sp.
CACACATCAATGGTGATCAGGGGCGTCATGCCGGCGGTCAGCGGAGTTTCAGCATTGCCGGTGTTGACCGCCCGGAGCGTGCCGTTGTCGAGGACCAGCCAGGCCCATCCGCTGCCGAACTGGGAAGTGCATGCCCTAAGCAGGGCCTGTTTGCAGTCATCCACACTGCCGAAGTCAGCGATCATTTTCTGTTTCAATGCGGCAGGGGGCTCGCCCCCGCCGCCGGGAGTCATGCTGTGCCAGTAGAAAGTATGGTTCCATACCTGGGCCGCATTGTTGAAGATAGCGGCCAGATCCTTTTTTCCGGCGGTCTGGATGACGATCTCCTCCAGAGGCAGGTCCCCAAAGGGGGTGTCCGCCACCAGCCGGTTCAAATTCGTCAGGTATCCCTGGTGGTGTTTGCCGTAGTGAAATGACAGGGTGTTGGCGGAGATTACCGGAGACAGTGCATCGGCGGCATAGGGCAGCGGCGGCAGCGCATGGGGGGCTTTTCCAGCGGCATTTGCCGGCAGCCCGGCTAGGGCAAGAGAGATGGCGGCCCCTGCCGACATCGCCAGAAAGCGGCGGCGGTCAAGATTTACAGCACCGGGTTGTTTTTCGTCACGGGTTTCCATGGGCACCTCCTTTGGCGTTTGGTGTTAATCTGCCGATAAAATGGTATAATACCATTGTGCCTCGATTATAAACAAGGGGTTTCTTCCATGTTTGGGTTGACAAGGCAAAACCGGGGAGCCTATTAATACGGTATGATTTTTTATTTGACCCATGCCGGGACAGGGATGCGATGAATCTGTCATCAGACTTTAAATTACCCGCAGTCGCCCGGACCAGCCGCGGCGGGTTTCGAAATGTTGGATTTGAGCTGGAATTTGCCGGCCTGGATCTCCGGCAGACAACCCGGGTGGTTCAAACGGTGTTTGCCGGCACGCGGATCCGTGAATCCTCTGCTGCCTGCATGGTGCAGGTTCAGGGCTTAGGAGAGTTTAGTATTGAGCTTGACTGGGAGTTTTTGAAAAAAAAGGCGGCCCGGCAGGAACCGGGCGAATCCGGAGACTGGATGGATCTGCTCAGCCAGGCCGCTGCACTCCTGGTGCCCATGGAGGTGGTGTGCCCTCCCATTCCTGTGTCTGAACTGCACCGGCTGGACCCGTTGATCAGAGAACTGCGAAAGGTGGGTGCCAGGGGGACGGAAAACTCCGTGATAGCCGCTTACGGGGTGCATATAAACACGGAAATCCCCCGGCTGGATGCAGATCACCTGTTTGCTTTCTTGCGGGCTTTTTCGCTGCTTCAGTGGTGGCTGGTGACTGCCCACCAGGTGGATATCGCCCGGCGCATCAGTCCCTATGTGGACCTGTATCCGGAAGTATATGTGGAAAAACTGCTTTCACAGGACACACCGGATCTGAACCGGATCGCAGCCGATTACCTGGCGCACAATGCCAGCCGGAACCGGGCACTGGACCTGCTTCCTTTGCTGTCTTGCATCGACCCGACCCGGGTTCACAACGCAGTGATGGATTCAAAAATAAAGCCCAGACCCGCCTTTCACTACCGGCTGCCCAACTGCCAGATCGACAAGTCGGACTGGTCTTTGGCCAGGCCCTGGAACATCTGGTGGGTGGTGGAAGAACTGGCCCGGCGCCCGGCGGACCTGGCGGACCTGGGCAACCGGTTTTTGTCCAGGCACCGACCCCTGATCGGGGTAAATCGCAGCGAGTGGACTGAATGGATCGATCAATGGCTGCACGACCACTTGTCGGTGTAACCGGATCGGCCCGGCGGTGGGCCCCGGCCTGGTGGTGCACCCGGGTGGCCCTGCACCTGGCCGGTGCTTCCGCCATGCGGATCACCACCCGCCATGGAGACAGCAGCAAACCCATGGACGCCCTGATCATCGGGGGCGGCAATGATATCTCCCCGGAGCATTACCAGGGGGACCTGGCCGAACCGGTGAATCTTGATCCGGACCGGGATCTTCTGGAAATCAGATGGATCCGGTATGCCCTGCACCATAAAATTCCCCTCCTGGGTATCTGCCGGGGGGCCCAGCTCATCAATGTGGTGCTGGGAGGCAACCTGCACCAGGACATCCGCTCCCTGCGCCGCCTGACCTATAACCGGCCCGGGCTTCTGCCCACCAAACAGGTGGCGGTGGAAAAAAAATCCTGTCTGGCCCGTATCTGCGGCAGCCGATCTCTGAGGGTCAACAGCCTGCATCACCAGGCGATCCGTGAACCGGGAAAGGGACTGGCGGTGGTGGGAAAAGACCTTGACGGCATCATCCAGGCGGTGGAGAGATGTGACGGGCAGCGGATCATCGGGGTTCAATGGCACCCGGAATACCTGTTTTATCTGCCGGCCCAGTTTGCACTGTTCAGATGGCTGGTGGAGACGCTGTGATGACCCTGTCGGTGCTGCTTTTGTTTGGTGCCGCATTTCTGGCCGCCACCATTCTGCCGTTCTATTCTGAAGTGGTGCTGTTCGCGCTCCTGCGCCAGGGGGGAGATCCGCTCTTCCTTCTGGTTGTGGCCACCACCGGCAACACGCTGGGTTCGGTGGTCAACTGGTGGCTGGGGCTTTGTCTGCTTCGGTTTCAGAACCGGCGCTGGTTTTATTTTACCCCAGCCCAGGTTGCCCGGGCCCAGGCGTGGTTTCAGCGCTACGGGGTCTGGACCCTGCTGCTGGCCTGGCTGCCTATCGGGGGCGATCCTTTGACCCTGGTGGCGGGAATCATGAAAGTGCGTCTGGGAATATTTCTGGTTCTGGTGGCGTTGGGCAAGGGGATGCGCTATGTGGCGGTGATCTATTTCAGCGCCTGGTGGTAGCTGTTCTGCTCAAGATCTTTTGTAGCATCGGATATTCCGGAAAACCAGGGGAAAAATGGTTGAAACCCGATGCGTCTGCCTGGAGACTGTTTATTGGTCTACCGGCTTTGGCAGCCTTTTT
>DATHSR010000257.1:0-6101 GCA_035464035.1 Desulfotignum sp.
GGCCTGGAATCCACAGGCTCCGACAGGCCGCGAGCAGGACACCGACGGAAGACTGACCGGTCTGCGAAAACTCACAGGTTTACAAACCTGCCTGAGATGCACTCAGATGGAGAATATCACCCGTTTATTCATCAAAGTAACCCTGGACAATGTTATCGTGCTTATCCCTTATGATTTGAATTTTGACATGTCATATTTTTCAGCGATGGCCCTTCGCTCTTTTTCGGGAAGGGATCTCATGTATCTGTTCCAGCCGGGGCACCAGCCTGCGTGCCACCGCCATATCCGCCCAAGCAGGGATGCCGGGTTGTCATCATATTTTTTGCGAAAACGGCAGGTGCCACATTTGTGTTGTTCCATCTGCATTCTCCTTGTTTTTTCATGACTGCCCCGGCAGGCCGGTGCGGTAAATTTCTCTTTTTGTACGTTTTTTTCAATCATAACAACTGAACCTGGAAACTGCAACATTGGAATCTGCGGGTGAGAACGGTCATTCTGGCAGCACGCCGCCCCCGGAGGGCAGATGTCCGCCGGCCTGGAATTCTCAGGGATTGACAGCTTGGCAGAGTGCCGCCCCGGGTGGGGACCCCTTGCTGCCGGCCTGGAAGCCAGAGGCTCCGACAGGCCGGCAGCAAGGGGTCCCCACCCGGGCTCCGCTTTGCAATGCCTACGGTTCCGCGCCACGGCCGGTCTCACCAGTTTTCACCGGCCAGTGCCGGGGGGTTCCTGTGGGTCGAATCCCATTCTGCCGCGGTTGCTACAGGGTGTCGGGCATGCGGCGCGTCAAGAACGGCAAACTGTTTGAGGACATACCTGCCCGCAGTTTTTGCCGTTCAGCGCAGCATGCCCTACACACTGTCAAAGGCGGCAGAGGGTGAGACCCACAGGAACCCCCCGGCACGGGTCCTCTGACCAGCCGCTTCCCCACACGGCACCGGCATCCCGATCAGCCTGGTCCACCGGCCTGAGATCTCCGGATCATGGACTGGATATTCCATCCAAAGTCTGGCATACTGCCCGGGTTGTCGTGAAACCCGATATTAAGGAAATGCCCGATGGATCTGCCGGATGCCGTTCTGCTGCCCTATGTGATGAACCTGCTGTATGTGCTGGCCGGGGTGGGTCTGATCTATGTGCTGGCCACCCTGTTTCTGACCTGGCTGGTGCAGCAGATCCCCAGAAACCCGGTAAAGGATCCGCCTTGGTGGGGAACCGTTGAGGACACGACCATTCCGGCGGTTGACGGGGGACACCTGGAAGTGTGGCGTATCGATCCCAGCGGCCCGTCCAGGGGCATTGTGGTGTTTGCCCACGGATGGGGCAGGAACCGGGACCGGATGGTGAAGCGGGCGGAAATCTTTGCCCGGTGGGGATTTACCACCGTGATTCACAGCGCCAGGGATCACGGCAATTCCAGCCCGAAACAGTGCATGAATGCGGTCCGGTTTGCCGAAGATATTGCGTCGGTCATCCACTGGGTGAATGAGCCCGTGCTGCTGTATGGACATTCCGCCGGATCTGCCGGGGCCATCATTGCCGCTGCCAGAAATCCATCCATGGTGCGGCTGCTGTTTCTGGAAGCCTCCTATGCCCATAACCGCGAGGCGCTGTTGAGCCTGTACCGCTGGGCCCATCCGGTTTTCGGCAGACTGTTCGGCCCCGTAATCGTCTTCTGGATGAACATTTTTTACCGGGGCGCCATCGATACCTGCAGTCCGGCCCGGATGGCACGGCAGATCACGATGCCGGTCATGATCATTCACGGAGAAAAAGACCGGCGGTTCCCGGTGTCTTTTGCCCTGCAGCTCAAGGAATGCTTTGTCCACACCCGGGTGGCCTGCCATATCGCCAAAGGAGCGGGGCACAGCGATGCCAGCAGAACCATTGCATACGGCCCGTCGGTCAAGTCCTTTATCGACCGGTTTCTGGATGATAAAGGTTGACTCAAATCCATCAGATAGCGTATTATTCTCCGATCTTTTAAGTACCTGACATGTAAATTATCTAACACAAAAGAAGGAGGAACTCGGAATGAAAAGATGGACCTTGTTACTGCTGATCTGTTCCATTGCCCTGCTGGGATTTTCAACAGGCGCGTTCAGCTCGGAGACCAAAAAATTAAAAGCCGGGTTTATTTATGTGGGACCGGTGGGGGATTACGGCTGGTCCCATGCCCATGACCTGGGCAGAAAAGCGGCAGAAGAAAAATTTGACTGGCTGGAAACCGTGTATGTGGAATCGGTGGCAGAGGCAGACAGTGACCGGATCATCGACCGCCTGATCCAGCAGCAGAACTGTGACGTTGTGTTCACCACCAGCTTCGGCTTCATGGACTCCACGATCAAGGCGGGCACCCGGTATCCGGACAAGCTGTTCATGCACTGCTCCGGGTTCAAGCGCTCGGAAAACGTGGGCACCTACTTTGGCGACCTTTACCAGATGTACTATCTCAACGGCATCATGGCCGGGGCCCTGACCAAGACCAACAAGATCGGGTATGTGGCCGCTTTTCCCATTCCTGAGCTGATCCGTCACATCGACGCCTATGCCTTGGGGATAAAGGCGGCCAACCCGGACGCCAAAGTCCATGTCAAATGGATCTATGCCTGGTATGGACCGGACAAGGCCAGAGAAGCGGCCGAATCTCTGATTGCCGAAGGCTGTGACACCCTGGCCTTTACCGAGGATACCCCGGCAGTCATCGAGGTGGGTCAGACCCACACGGAAAAAGGAAAGCAGATCTACACATTCAGTCACTATTCCGCCATGCAGCCCTATGGTGAGGATTCTGTTGTATCCGGCCAGCTTATGGACTGGGGCGGCATGTATGTCAAAATTCTGGAGGACATTTACACCGGCAACTGGACCAATGAGGACCTCTGGTGGCTGGCCAGAGAAGAAGCCGCCATCCTGGGGGGAAATGAGACCGATCCCATCAACCCCAAATTTGTGGATGACCTGAAAAAAGCCATGATCCAGACCGAAGATTTCGGTGAAATCTCCGCCTATGACCTGGTCATGAAACGCTATGACCAGATGAAACAGGGGGTTGATGTGTTTGATCCCTTTACCGGCCCCATCTACGACAACACCGGCACCCTGCAGATCAAGGCCGGCGAGCGGGCTTCCAAGGAAGACCTGCTGAGCATCATGTATTATGTGGACAATGTGGAAGGCGCCATCCCCCAATAATCCCAACCTGGCGGCAGACCCCGGACACCTGCCGGGGCCTGCCGCACCGCCACCCCTTATGAATAAAATACAGCGCCTTGAAATGGAAGGGATCAGCAAATCCTTCCACGGCATTTTTGCCAACAAAGATATCCATCTGTCTGTGGCATCCGGAGAGATTCTGGGACTTCTGGGCGAAAACGGGGCCGGCAAAACCACGCTGATGAATATCCTTTACGGCCTGTATCAGCCCGATGACGGTAAAATCAAGATCAATGGCCGGCCGGTGAAAATCTCATCCCCCCTGGAATCCATCCTGCACGGCATCGGCATGGTGCACCAGCACTTCATGCTGATCCAGAACCATTCGGTCATTGAAAACATCGCCTTAGGGTACAAGGACACCCCGTTTTTTTTCCCCAAGATTCAGATCAGAGAAAAGGTCCGCCAGTTTTCCCGGCAGTTCGATTTCACCATCGACCTGGACAAAAAGATCTGGCAGCTGTCCGCCGGCGAACAGCAGCGGGTGGAGATCATCAAGGCCCTGCTGAACGGGGCCGACCTGCTGATCTTAGATGAACCGACCTCTGTGCTGACACCCGGGGAAATCGATGAACTCATCACCATCTTGCGCCGGATGAAGCAGGAAGGTCACAGCATCATTTTCATCTCACATAAACTGGATGAAATCATGGATATCTGTGACCGGGTGACGGTGCTCCAGAAAGGGGCTGTGGTGGGCAGCGCCGATACCCGGGACACCGACAAAAAAACACTGGCCCGGATGATGGTGGGCCGGGATGTGATCTTTAACATCAACAGGGAAAAACTGTCCCGGGGAAAACAGGTGCTGCGGGCAGACCAGCTCCATGTCACCGGCGATATGGGACTTCCTGCAGTCAAAGGGATCAGCCTTTCCCTGTATGAAAACGAAATTTTCGGCATTGCCGGTGTGGCTGGCAACGGCCAGCGGGAGCTGGCGGAAGCCATCACCGGGATCCGCAGGATTGACAGTGGGTCGGTAACCATCAACGGAAAGGACATCACCAACCTGTCCCCCCGGCGGATTTTCGACCACGGAGTGTCCCATGTCCCGGAAGAGCGCATCCGGTTCGGCATTGCGCCCGGGCTTTTTCTCTATGACAACGCCATTTTAAAACAGCATCACCTGGAAAAATTTTCCCGTCGGTATTTTCTGAAATACGGTGAGGTAAAAGCACACACCCGGAACATTGTTGAACAGTTCAACGTGGCTACCCACGCCATCGACAACCAGATCCGGAACCTTTCCGGCGGCAATATCCAGAAGCTGATCCTGGGCAGGGAAATCAGCGAACAGCCGCAGCTTCTGGTGGCATCCCATCCCACCTACGGACTGGATGTGGGCGCCACCCAGTTTTTACGGCAGCACCTGCTCAAACTGCGCCGTCAGGGCAGCAGCGTGCTGCTTTTTTCCGAAGACCTGGAAGAAATTTTCGAACTCTGTGACCGGATCGGCGTCATCTTTGCCGGTGAATTCATGGGGGTGTTTGATTCCGATGATGCGCAACTGTGCGATATCGGCCTGATGATGGCCGGATCGAGGCGCACCGGATGATCCATATGATAAAGATACGGCCATGATACACATCACCACCACTGACAGATACCAGATCACGCGGCTGCGGGCCCTGATGACCAATGTGGCTTCCCTGGCAGCCGGGATCGGGGTCATCAGCATCATTTTTCTCATGGCCGGGGTCAACCCCCTGTTTGCCATCTCTGAAATCTTTCAGGGGTCATTCGGATCCGCATACGGGTTCAAGGAAACCATCACCAAAGCCATCCCTTTGATTCTCATCGGTGCCGGCCTGACCCTGGCCTTCCGGGCCAAATTCTGGAATATCGGGGCCGAAGGCCAGCTGCTCATGGGTGCCATTTTTTCCACCTGGACCGGGCTGACCTTCGGCAACTCCCTGCCCCCGGCTGTCATTATCCCGTTGATGTTTGCCGCCGGGTTTGTGGGCGGGGCCCTGTGGGGAATCATCCCGGCCATACTGAAAATCAGGTATGCCATCAACGAGGTGATCTCCACTTTAATGCTCAACTATATCTGCGCCCACATTCTGACCATGCTCATCGTCGGCCCCTGGAAGGGCGCCACCCGGTTCGGATTCCCCGGCACCGACAGCCTGCCGGATGCCGCCGTCCTCAGTGTGATTCCAGGCTCCCGCATCCATTATGTGACCCTGATTCTGGCCCTTGCCTGCGCTGCCATCCTGACCCTGATCATTTACCGCACCCGGTTCGGGTATGAGGCCCGGGTGGTGGGAGAAAACCCGGATGCCGGCAAATATGCGGGCATCAATTTCCTGAAGACCACCCTGATCCTCATGGCGATTTCCGGGGGTATGGCCGGGTTGGCCGGTGTAGGGGAAGTGGCCGGCATCCACCACTATTTAGGGTATCCGGCATCGGTTTCCTCAGGATATGGCTTCACCGCCATCATCGTGGCATGGCTGGCAAAACTCAACCCCATGTATGCCGTCATATCCGGGATCTTTTTCGCCGGCATCCTGGTGGGCGGGGACGCCATCCAGATCTCTTTAGGTCTGCCGGCCGCCACCGTGGACATCGTCAACGGCACCCTGCTGATATTTCTCATCATGGGGGATTATTTCTTACGCCATAAACTGATCATCACCTTTTCCCCCAAACAGGAAATCTGACATGGAAGATATCATTGTTTCAACCCTTCAGCGCACCCTGGTGGCCGGCACACCCCTGCTTTTAGCCACCACCGGAGAGATCATCTGTGAACGGAGCGGCATCCTCAACCTGGGTGTGGAAGGGGTTATGGCCCTGGGGGCGGTGACCGCCTTCATCGTCACCCTGACCACCGGATCACCCTGGCTGGGGGTTCTGGCGGCACTGGCCGCGGGCATGGTTAT
>DATHSR010000258.1:0-2634 GCA_035464035.1 Desulfotignum sp.
GGTGGTGATGATGAACCCTTCTGGCACCTTGACCCCGATATGCTTGAGGCGCATCAGGTTCCACCCTTTGTTTCCCAGAAAGATGATGTTCTGGTTCATGACCTGCTCGTCACCGATCGGGACCACCGCACACTTGGGATCATAGTTGAGCAGCACGCTCAGTTCATCCTGGGACAGTTTTTCCGACTGCCGGAACAGGGTGTGGAGAATCCGGTTCAAAAAAACATCCAGCTGCTGAAGACCTAAAGAGGTGGCGATACGATCTCTGAAAAAAATATCCGCAGTCCGCTGATCCAGCTTTCTGGCGGCTTTTTCATCCAGATCTCCCTGGGCAGGAATGTATCTGGGCAGGTATTTTTTCTGGATCTGGTCTTTTCCGATGCGCGATTCTATCTGGAGCAGATTGGCGGAATGAATATTATGAAAATAATCATTGACGATATCTGCCACGGCCCGGACAAATCCCTTGAAAATATCCAGATACTGGGTAAAGGAACAGGTGGTGATATTGACCGAATATTTCAGAAACTCCATCTGGATATCCAGCTTGTTGGACACGATGCCGTCCAGGCTCAGGGCCTTGCGGAACAGCGTGAGCAGCGAAAAAATCCTGACAAAGGTGGGTTTGGTGATCAGCCGCAGATCAATGCTGTTGATCAAATCTTCAAACAGGACATTGACAATGCTTTCAACGCGCAGCGTCAGCCCCAGGGCATCAAACTTGGGTTCATTGTAACTGCCGTACATGGAGGGGATGTCCACGGCAAAATGGCGCTTGTGGTAAATGGCTTCGTTGGCTTCATAGGCCTTGTCTGAAACGATGATCTCCTTGAGTTCAGACATATAATCGAGGAGCAATCCGATTTTTTTTTCCAGATCGGTTTCTTCCAGGGCCACGGCCAGCCGCCTGGGTTCAGGCATGTATTCCGTCTTGAAGTTGGCCAGGTAGGATTTGATCTCCAGGTGATCCACTCCGTATTTTTCATTCAGCAGCCGGTAAAACCGCAGGGTCAGCCGGACCCGGTGCCGGTCCAGTTCTGTCACCCCGCGGACCTCGGCCACATACTGGTCGAGTGCGTCCTGGCGGTACATGAGGAAATCTTCCGGATGGTGCAGCTTTCTTTTCTCCAGATGCTGCATGATTTTTCCCGGTCCGTCCACAAACCGGCCGGACGTCTGGATCTCTTCATAGATGGAGGGCGGCACAAAGGGCTTGAGCAAGGTTTTGTCCCGGTTTTTCCAGAAAATCATCACCTGCTGAATAAACTCCACAATGCGGCTGGAGCTTTCCACATGGCACTGCTTGCGCAGAAAATGGATCAACCGGTCCCGGCGGTGGCAGGATTCATCCAGCTCGGTGGAGATATCCCGCAGCTGGCCTTCCGCCCCGATTTCGTTAAAAAACGCCGGCAGCATGCGGGCCAGCTGTTTGAACAGATTGTAAACCCCTTCAATGTCCGCATTGAGAAACCGGGTGATATCCCGGGGGAACAGATCGGTGTCCTTGATAAACACCCCGCCGACAGACAGATAGATGATCAGGGCGGACAGAAGGCGCTTGGATTTTTTGGGCTGCTGACAGATCAGATTTAAAAACACCCGGATATTTTTCACATGGGCTGTATTTCCCTTGATCTGCCAGTCCTCTCCGGTTCCCTGAATCATGGGAAACTGGAATCCGTGGTTCACCACCCGGTCGATGAAGTGATTGATCAGCTCCACCTTGCCGGTTCTATAGACCGCTTCCCCGATTTTATATATACAGTCCAGCAGCGTCTCGGGATACCTGCCCTTGTGCTCCCTGAAAAGCGAAAACGCCTGGTTGACAATGGGGATGTTTTTTTTAAAATCCTCATCCCCCACCAGCCGGGTCAGGGTCTGGTTGATATCATGGAGACACTCCTTGTGGATCATGGACAGTCCGGGCACATGGATGGCATAGAACAGAAAGGTCAGCTTCAGATGCCGGCCGTAGGTTTCATCACTGCAATGTCTGACGATCTGCCGGCTCACCGCCTTGAAGATGTTCACAAACTCCCTGAACCCCGTGAACTGGATCAACGCTCTTGTGAAATCAAAAGAAAACAGATCCCGGCTGCGGCACAGGGCATCCAGCTGCCGGCGCCAGGAAATCACCCGGGCATGGGAAATCTGGTAAAACACCTGCTCCAGATCAGGACTGAGCCGCCATTCATCAATATTTTCCTGCATCCATGTCACCGGGTCATCCTGATCCAGCCAATAGGAAAACGATGTGCTGTAAAACCGGATCAGCAGCCGGTTGACGGCACCCGAAAGCGCGGTGAACTTCTTGTGACATTCCGGTGTATCTGCCTGGTCCAGCAGCAGACGGGCCAGTTTATCGGGCTGATAATAGGTCTGAACAAAGGGGAAAAACGCCTTGTCCTCATACCCGCAAATCCGGTCCAGCCCGGTTTCCAGCACCGGGGAGAATGCAGTGAGGCGCTCCCCGGATTCTTTGGCCATGTGGTGAAAAAACAGCATCATATTGTCCGCAGCCACCGAACAAACCTGTTTTTCACCACTTTGCTCGAATGCGGACAAGAAAATGTCTGAAAAAAGGGGTAAAACCTTTATCCCTTTCTCATGGGATTTGTAGAGATAAAAATAGTG
>DATHSR010000259.1:0-3845 GCA_035464035.1 Desulfotignum sp.
ATATGATCAGGTATCACAACCGCGTCAATGGGAAAAGGGGATACATGAAAACCTGTTTCAAGCATATGATCGGCCTGCTGTTTTTGGTCTGCTGGAGCCATATCCTTGGATGTACATCTTCTCCGATAGAACAGATTGTCATTAAAGGCTCCACTACCATGGCGCCTGTGCTGGAAAGACTTGCAGTCGATTATCAGCGGCCCGGTCAGCAGCACATCATTATTGAGCCCACAGGCTCTGTGGCCGGCATCCGCGCGCTGATCCGCAAAGACTGTAATATGGCCGCCTCTTCTGTTTTGGCTCCAACAGAACTCCTCCGGGAAGCCGAAGAAAGTGGTGTTTTTCTCAACGCATTTCCAGTATGCCGTGACAGACTGGTCCCGATTGTAAATACAGCCAATCCAGTCCACCGCTTATCGATCATGGATCTGAAAAATATTTTTTCCGGGCAGACCGCCAACTGGCAGTCATCCGGCTGGACAGATTCAGAGATTAAAATTGTATTGCGGCAGACATCATCGGGGACCTGCCGGATGTGGGAACAGATGATCCTGGAGAATGCCGCCCCATCGCCCGTCCATGTTCTGGTCTCGTCAAACAGCGGCGTTCTGGCGGCAGTGGTTGAAAACAGATACGCCATCGGGTATGTCAGCAACGCATATCTCAATCATGAAGTCAAACCGGTACAGGTAACCGTCAATGGCTCTTCAACCCACTTGGAACGAACCCTTTTCCTTTATGTGGATACCCGCCGCATGTCCGGAACGGTCAAGGCATTTTTGACCTATCTGCACAGCGGTCCAGCCAGACAGATCATCGCTGACAGCGGATTTGTTCCCATGAAACAACTGAAATAGGTGTTGCCGTCCTATTCCCGGGTTGCCGATCTGACACAACGGAATCAGTAATAGGTATCCCTGTTTAACGGGTCTGATCCGAATCACCCGTAAAGCAGCTCGGACAGGTGGCACACCGTGAGATTCCGGCCTTGCCGGACGGCACCGCCCCGCAGCTGCAGGACACATCCCGGACACTCGGTCACCAGCATTTCAGCACCGGAATCGGCAACATCATCCAGTTTTTTGGAAAGGATTTCCCGGGATACCGCCGGAAACGTGGTGGAAAAACTGCCGCCGAAGCCGCAGCAGGTTTCCTCTTCTGCGGTGGGCACATACTTGTTCCCGGATTTTTCAATCAGGTCATGGGGGGCCCCATGAACCCCCAGTCCCCGGCACAGGTGGCAGGGGGAGTGAAATGCGGTCTTTCTGCCGGCACCTGTGACCGGTTCGATGCCCACGATATCGTTCATGAACACGGAAAACGGCACCACTTTTTTCGCAAAGGCAGCCGCCCGTTCAGGGGCATACGCCTTGACCAGTTTGGGCACCCCGTGGGTCAGGTGGGAGGCGCAGGAAGCGCACAGGGTGACGATATAGTCCACGCCGTCATAATCTTTCCCGTTGACCGCCATGGCATCCAGGTTCTGGAGCGCCACATCCCTGGCCGCAGCGGTCTCTCCCATGCTCACCGCCGGCAGACCGCAGCAGGACTGATCCATGGGAAACACCACGTTGATGTTGTGCCGGGCAAATCCTTTCATGGCCGCTTCCAGGTGTTCGGGATACACAAAATCCTGGACACACCCGGAAAACAGGGCAATGGTGAACCGGGGGTCTTTCACCGGCTGGTTCAGGCGGGCGAACCGGTCCCGGAAAGGGATTTTGGCAATGGCAGGCAGCCGCCTGAAATTGTGATCCGACGAAAAAATCATGGGCAGATGGCGCAGAAAACCGGGACCCTGTTCCTTTGCCGCAGCACCCGTTTTTTTGTCGACAACCGGCTGCTGGGCCAGATAGGCGGTACGCAGCATCCGATGAAACAGTTTCCGGTTCTTGAGCACCTTTGCCAGCAGCAGGCTTTGCAGGGGATGACCGCTCTCATCCTGGATCCTTGCATGGATCTGCTTGATCAGATGGGGCAGGTCGATGCCGCCGGCGCACACCGCTTTGCAGGCCCCGCAGTTGGTGCAGTTTTTCACCAGATTTTTCGCATTTTCCAGGCCGTGAAAAAAATAGGTGGTGATCAGGCCGATGGCCCCGATATAGATATGGCCCATCTGGTGCCCCCCCACCATGCGGTATACCGGGCACACATTGGCGCAGGCCCCGCACCGCACGCACTGGAGAACCTGGGAGAACTCCGGATCTGCCGCAATTTTGCTGCGGCCGTTGTCCAGGAACACGATGTGCATTTCCCGTTTTCCGGACAGGGTGACGGTGCATTCAGTCGGCCCGGTGATCCACGTGACATAGGAGGTGATGGCCTGACCGGTGGCGTTTTTCGGCAGGATCCGGTTCACGGTCAGTGCATCTGCGATGGTGGGCAGCAGCTTGTCGATGCCCACCAGGGCCACATGCACCCTGGGCAGGGTGGTGACCAGCCGGGCATTGCCTTCATTGGTGGCGATGCCGATGGTGCCGGTGTCGGCCACCGCATAGTTGGCACCGGTGATGCCCATGTCCGCTTCAACAAATTTTTCCCGCAGCTCTTTTCGGGCCACCTTGACCAGCCGCTCGATTTCAGGATCCTGATCTGTGCCCGTGACATCCGTGAAAAGGTCTGCCACCTGGAACCGTGACAGGTGGATGGCGGGCATGACCATGTGGGAGGGGCCTTCCTTGCGCAGCTGAACAATCCACTCCCCCAGATCGGTTTCCGTGACAAAAAGCCCGCTGGTTTCCAGCCATTTGTTCAAATGGATCTCTTCTGCAGTCATGGATTTGGATTTAACGATTTTTTTTGAACCGGTTTTCCGGGCGATGGCTTCAATGATTCGGTTGGCATCTTCCGCAGTCTGGGCCACATGGACCTGGATACCGTGTGCTGCAGCCTTTTCAATGAACGCCTTTAACAGGGCGGCATTGTTTTTGATGGCACCTGCCTTGATATCCGCCACTTCACGGACCAGGGCATCCACATCAATGCCTTGAAAAGCGGTTTGTCTCGAGGTGCGGTAGGCCACGGCAAAACGATCCATGGCCTGGCGCAGAAACCGGTTGTCCAGGGCCTTGTCCAGCCGGTGTTTATATGATGTCAGGCTTTCCGGTTTCGCCATGGGTTATTCCCCTTTCACCAGGATGATATGCAGTTCCAGGGGGCCATGGACCCCGATGGCCAGGACCCGCTCGATATCCGCAGTCCGGCTGGCGCCGGTGATAAAGGCGGTATAGGCTCCCTGCCGGCCGGTCACGGCCGCCAGCTCATCGGCCATGGACAGGGCGGTATCCCGGATATCGGCAATGTCCAGAATGGCCACGTGCACCTCGCACAGCATGGTGGCCAGCCGGACATCTTCACGGTCGGAACGGATCACCAGGGTCCCGGTTTCGGCAATACCGAAATCCGCCAGGGTCAGCCCCAGGTCAATGCCCCCGGGCCAGTCCCGCATGCCTTTGCGCAGCAGGGTGATATTGCCGGCTGCGTCACACAGGCCCGACAACCGGTTTAAGTCATCATCATCCAGGCCCGGGGCCGCCATGATCCGCAGGGAATCCCCGTCTGCTGTCTTTTGACCGGGATTGGGCATCTGGAGCTCCAGGGGCGGTTTGACCGCCAGCAATGCCACCGCCTGTTCAAGGGCGGCGGCCCGGGTTTTCACCACCGTTACCCGGGCCGATACCAGAGTTGCTTTGTTTATAAAGGTTTCCACAAGATCAATCATGCCATGAAAACTCCTTTGGCCGGTGATTTATTCTCCACCCCTGTTCCATTAACCGAAAAACACGCCTGGCAGCCAGGTAACGATGGACGGAAACAGGCACAGCAGGGCGATACTGATCAGCTGC
>DATHSR010000260.1:0-2320 GCA_035464035.1 Desulfotignum sp.
GGATCATCTTTTTCAATGAGGTTCACAAAACAGCATTCCATTCCGGCGGAGCCGGTCCCGGAAATGGGAATTGTCAGATCGTTTTGGGTGTGCAGCAGGGTTTTGAGCTGGTGCTTGATGGCATCCATGATCCGGATGAACCCGGGGTCCAGATGCCCCAGGGTGGGTCTGGACAGGGCGTTGAGGACGGAAGGGGGGACACAGGAGGGGCCGGGGCCCATCAGGATCACCGGTTCAATCTGCTGTAGCGGGTCTTTCATGACGAATTCCTCTGATCAGGCGGTTGAAAGCATCATGCGCGCATCGCCCCGTTCCATGGCCAGCTCGGTGAGCTGGTCCGCAGGGATATGGCACAGGATTTTGTGGCCGTTGGGCAAGCGCTGAAATTTGGGCTTTTCCCGTTCACAGATGCCGCCATTTTCCGGGAGTACCGATTTTCTGGGGCACCGGGTGTGAAAACAGCAGCCCGACGGCCGGTGGGTGGGGCTGGGCACATCCCCGGACAAAATGATGGACTGGCGTCTGTCCGCGGGGTCGGGAATGGGCACCGAAGACAAAAGCGCCTCGGAATAGGGGTGATACGGCGGCGGATAGATGGATGCCACCGGCCCGACCTCCACAATTTCTCCCAAATACATCACGGCCACAAAATCGGAAATAAACCTTACCACGCTCAGGTCATGGGCGATAAAGATCATGGTGGAGCCCATGTTCTCCTTGATCTCGTTGAGCAGATTCAGCACGGCGGCGGCCACGGACACATCCAGGGCCGATACCGGCTCGTCGCAGATCACCAGGGAGGGCCGGCTGGCCAGGGCTCTGGCAATGCCGATGCGCTGTTTTTCGCCGCCGGACAGCTGCCGGGGATACCGGTCATAGTAATAGGCATCCAGCTTCACGGCCCGCAGCAGCCGCTCCACTTCCTGGCGGACTTTTTTTCCGGGAACGGTCTTGAATTTCTGGATGGGCCGGCCGATCTGGGCACCGATGGTATAGGAGGGATTCAGGGTGGAATCCGGGTTCTGGAACACCATCTGCAGTTCCCGGATCAACGACAGGTCCCGTTTCTGGGCCGGCTGGTTCAGGTCGATGCCCATCAGCTCCACCTTGCCGTCTGTGAGCGATTCCAGACCGATGATCCCTTTCACCAGGGTGCTCTTGCCGCAGCCCGATTCTCCCACGATTCCCAGGGTGGTACCTTTGAGGACCTTCAGGGAGATGTCATCCACCGCCTTGACATATGATTTTTTTTCCAGTCCCAGCAGGGCCCGCAATGACGGGTTCTGTTCCGGGTACCACAGTTTCATGTTCCGGATGTTGAGCAGGGTGTCCATGGAAGAAAAATCATCATCCCCTTCAATTTGCACCACGGTTTCCCGCTGTCCCCGGGCATAGTCATCATAAGGGACTTTCAAAGTTTCTTTGCCCAGAAAGCAGCGGGACACGTGATCGTCTGATATGGAAACCAGCGCCGGGTGCTCAGAGGTACAACGGGCGGTGAGGCGTTTGTCTTCCAGGTGCCGGCCTTCGATACGCCAGTCGCACCGGGGTGCGAAGATGCAGGCGTTGAGATCACGGTCTGCCGGGTCCGGCACCCGTCCTTTGATGGACCACAGCCGGTTGTTGGACAGGCTGTCCCCCAGCCGGGGCACACAGCACAACAGCCCCCGGGTATAGGGGTGGGCCGGGCTGGCGAACAGCTTTTTGATGGGACCCTGCTCCACCATCTCGCCGGCATACATGACGCACAGCCGGTCACTGACCTTGGCCACCACCCCTAAGTTGTGGGTGATGAAGATGATCCCTGTGTTGAAATCTTTTTTCAGATCTTCGATCAAATCCAGGACCGCCGCTTCCACGGTGACGTCCAGGGCCGTGGTGGGCTCGTCCATGATGAGCAGGGACGGGTTGTTGAGCAACGCCATGGCAATCACCACCCGCTGCTGCTGCCCGCCGGAGATCATATGGACATACCGGTTCATCACACTGGCGGCATCGGGCATGTACACCCGTTCCAGCATGGCGATGCACCGGTCCCAGGCCTCGTTTTCTTTCATGCTGGTGTGGGCCGTGAGCACCTCGGTGAGCTGTGTGCCGATGGTCAAAGAGGGATTCAGGGCCTGCATGGGGTCCTGGTACACCATGGAAATATTGTTGCCCCGGATTTTTCGCAGTTCTGCCTGGGGCGTGCCCACCATCTCCTTTCCCATGAACTTGATGCTGCCCCCCACGATCCTGCCGTTGGATCCCAGAAAATCCAGTATCCCGAAGGCAATGGTGCTTTTGCCGCACCCGGATTCCCCCACCACGCCCACGGTCT
>DATHSR010000261.1:0-4047 GCA_035464035.1 Desulfotignum sp.
AAGGGCATGGTCAACAGCACATCGGATCAGAGACTGAATCTCACACGCAGCCGACGGCGCCAGGTCCCGGCGCACGGCAATACCTCCTAAGGGGATGGGCAGCTCGGTCTTGTCTTCCCACCACTGCCCCAGGTCGGCAACCATTTCCAGGCCCATGGCGGCATAAACAAACCGTCCTTCATGGATGATCACCCCCCAGTCCGCCGCCCCGGTTTTCACCGCCGGCATGATCTTTTCAAAGGACATGGGCCGCACGGTAAACGCAACATCCGGGAACCGGTCCGCCATGAAAAACCGGAACAGATGATAGGCGGTGGTTCCCATGCCCGGTACCGCCACAGTATGCCCGCCTTTGGCCCTGCCGCCGATGTCCGGGCCGGGCCGGGAGACCACCAGAGGGCCGCATCCCTTGCCCAGGGCGGCCCCGCATCGCAGCAGGGCGTACCGGTCCAGCAGATTGCCCAGGGCGGCAAAGGACAGTTTGGTGACATCATGGATGCACTGAACCGCCTGCTGGTTCAAGGCTTCCACATCATCAACGGTGATGTGGAACCGGTATCCTTTGAGATCAATCAACTGTCTGGCAATGGCCTTGAAAATAAATGTATCGTTGGGGCAGCTGGAATAAGCCAGCTTATAACCGGTCTTTTCATTCATGGCGGCTGCCTTTACAGGTTCAGCATGCGGGGGACAGGCTGGTTCACTGCCAGACCTTGCTCGATCAGGGCCAGGAGTCTGGGTTTTTCTTCGGGAAACTGGTACCCCTCATAATCATGGGTGAACAGCAGCCCCCCTCCGGGCCGCTGCCAGTGGTTCATGGCATGGTCAAAGCAGACCCGGCCGGTGACCGTCAGCTCCTGGATCATAATCCGCAGCTCTTCCAGCTGTTCTCCCGGGGAGAGCAGGGTGATCTCTTTTGACTGGACCTGTTGATGAAGCGGGGTGCCGGGAATGGGCCGGAACGGCCGGGACCGGATGTAATGGGGATTGATGGCATTGAGAACCCGGGCCGTCTGCCTGGCATGATCCACGGATTTTTCCTTTCCCCCCAGGCCGGGCATCCAGTATTCAGAGACCTGGAATCCAGCGGCCACCGCTTTTTTCCCTGCCTTGATATGGTCTTCTGCGGTCACCCCTTTCCTGATGGCCTTCAGCAGGGCATCATCCCCGGTTTCAAGCCCCAGGTGGAGGCGGTCCAGCCCGGCCCTGCGGATGGCTTCCAGGTCTTGTGCGGGTTTCTGGGACAGGGTCCTGGCCCGGGCATAGGTGGTGATGCGCGCAATGGATGGAAAGGTGGTTTTCAGATGGGTCAAGGCAGCCACCAGATCCGGAGTTTTCATGATCAGGCTGTTGGCATCCTGGATAAAGGCTGTTTTTCCCCCGGCCATGAGCCAGTGGACCAGCATGGCGAACCCGGTATGCCTTTCCAGTTCAGGCACTTTTTCCAGCAGGGCCATGACCCCGTCCCGGGTGATGCTTCCGGTTTTGCCGGAAAGCGCCTGCATGTCGGCTGCCAGGGCCGCCATGGCATCGATATCCGCCCTGATCTCATCAACGGTTCTGAGTTGAAATTTTTCGGACTTGTACATGCTGCAGAAGGTGCAGTGGTTCCACGGGCAGTTCCGGGTGAACCGCACCAGAAGCGATGCACTGCCCCCTTCGCTGGGAGGCCGGTAAATGCCTGTTTCAAACCGGTATCGGTCAATGGTCATGACAGCTCCATTTCATCTTTAAAGGGTTGTTAATATAAAATAAAGCATTTATGCCTGAAATGCAATACAACCGCATCCGGCGGCCGGGATACTGGTACCTGATCCGGCATCCACCCCGGTCTGCAATCTTTACATTTGGGCGGCCATGCTTATCATGGTTGCGTGATTTGAAAAATGCGATCCCCAAAGGATATGATCAGATATGAGCGCACAGAGAGACCACCGGCATCTGTCCGATGATGCACCAACATCCTGCACGTTACCGGAAACCACCCCTGCCACGGAGCTGGACCGCATCATTGTCACGGGTGCCCGGGAGCACAATCTCAAGAACATTGACGTGGAGATCCCCAAAAAACAGCTGGTGGTGTTCACCGGGGTGTCCGGGTCCGGCAAATCCAGCCTGGCCTTTGACACGATTTTTGCCGAAGGCCAGCGCCGGTATGTGGAGTCTTTGTCCGCTTACGCCCGTCAGTTCATCGGCCAGATGGAAAAGCCCCGTTATGACACCATCCGGGGCCTGTCCCCCACCATTGCCATCGAACAGAAGGCCGCCAGCAAAAACCCCCGGTCCACTGTGGGCACCATTACGGAGATTTATGATTACCTGCGGGTGCTGTTTGCAAGGGTGGGGACCCAGTATTGCTGCATTTGCGGCAGAAAAGTGGGCCAGGGTCATGCCCAGGGCATGGTCTCCCAGATCCTGGCCCTGCCGGCCGGATCCAAAATCCTGATTCTGGCGCCGGTGGTGGAAAACCGCAAAGGCGAACACAGAGAACATCTGGTGGCGCTGAAAAAACAGGGATATGCCCGGGTGCGGGTGGACGGGGTGGTCCAGGACCTGGAAAATGTCCAGACCCTGGCAAAAAACAAGAAACACCACATCGACGTGGTGGTGGACCGGCTGGTGATCCAGTCCGATGACGCCTTTGAGGCACGGCTCACCGATTCGGTGGAAACCGCTCTGAAACTGGGACGCGGCCAGATCATCGTCCACATCATGGGCCGGGAAGATATCAAAATGAGCGAGACCCGGTCCTGCTGCGGAACGGCCTACCCCGAGCTCTCACCCCAGATTTTTTCCTTCAACGCGCCTTTAGGCATGTGCCCGGAATGCAACGGCATCGGCACCCTGCTGTCCATGGATCCGGACAAGGTGGTGCCGGACAGGACCCTGAGTATCCGGGAAGGGGCCGTGATCCCCTGGAAAAACTATTTCATCAAGAATCCCCGGTATCCCGCTGACAACTCCTGGGGAATGGGTCAACTCAACGCCATGGAAACGCAGTGGGGGATCGATTTTGACCGGCCCTGGAAAGACCTGCCCGAATCGCACCAGGACCTGCTGCTTTTCGGGTCAGAAACCCGGAAAATGCGGGTGAACTGGCAGTCGGACAAGATTCAGGGAGAGTTCACGCGAACCCATGAAGGCCTGCTCAACACACTGATGCGGCGGTACAAGAACACCCAGTCCGAAACCCAGAAAAAATACTACACACAGTTCATGACAGCCGCCACCTGCCCCGCCTGCCGGGGGAAGCGCCTGCGGGACGAAGTGCTTCACGTCAGAATCCAGGAAAAATCCATCATCGATGTCACGGAAATGACGGTCGGAGAGGCCTATCAATTTGTGTCTTCTCTGGCGCTTTCCGGCAGCCGGCAGATCATCGCGGCGGAACTGCTCAAGGAGATCCGGGACCGCCTGGGGTTTCTCAAGAATGTGGGGCTGGATTACCTGTCCCTGGACCGCAGCGGCCCTACCCTGTCCGGCGGGGAGTCCCAGCGGATCCGACTGGCCTCCCAGGTGGGATCGGAACTCACGGGCGTGCTCTATGTTCTGGATGAACCCAGCATCGGCCTGCACCAGCGGGACAACATCAAGCTGCTCAACACCCTGCAGCACCTGCGGGACATCGGCAACACCCTGATCGTGGTGGAACATGACCAGGAAACCATGGAAGCCTCGGACTGGATCGTGGACATCGGCCCGGGAGCCGGTCACCTGGGAGGCCGTATCGTGGCCCAGGGCACCCCGTCCCAGATCCGGCACAATCCAGCTTCCATCACCGGAAAATTTCTCTCCGGCAAAGAGTCCATCCCGGTCCCGGATCAGCGCAGATCCCCGAAAACCGGAAACTGGATCACCATTGTCAAGGCCGGAGAAAACAATCTCCGGGATGTGACCGTAAAAATCCCCCTGGGGTTGCTGGTGGCGGTCACCGGGGTGTCCGGTGCCGGCAAGTCCACCCTCATCAACCAGATCCTGTATCCAGCCCTGGCCGTGAAACTGAACGGTTCCCAGCACAGCGTGGGAAAGCATGACAGGATCACGGGC
>DATHSR010000262.1:0-3493 GCA_035464035.1 Desulfotignum sp.
TGGGCATAACCGTCGCTGACGGCAGGCAGCGCAGACATGGCCTCGGTGATATTTTTCCTTTTTATTTCCGTGATCCCCGGGGTCAACATCCCGGTCCAGAACAAGGGAGAATATTCAATGCTGTCTGCCAGGGACGGTTTGGGGGCGGACAGATACGGCGGCATGAGCATCTCCAGCAGATCCCGGATGGTTAAAATCCCTCTGATCTGATCATGTCTGTCCACGATGAGAATGGACCGGTGACCGGTTTCCATTAAATGATCTGTCGCCATTCGGGTCTCAAAAGATGCCTTGAGATCGAGAATCGCGTCCTGGATGGTCTTGGTTTCACAGATGGTGGAATATTCAGTGATGGGAATCATCACGGCAGTCACCCGTCGCTCCTTGTGGGCCGGCAGTTTGTCGTTCAGGTGATATGCTTCCTTTATTTTGGCGGACAGCAGGCCGATATCACAGGGTTTACTCAGATAATCAAAGGCCCCTTCCACCAGCGCCTCCCTTGCCGATGGCCTGGCCCCATGGCCGGTGAGCATGATCACCGGCAGGTCCGGCTTGATCTTTTTGATCCGGCCCAGGGTTTCATGTCCGTCCATGCCCGGCATCTTGATATCCAGGATTACCACATCCGGGGCCTGTTCTATTTTTTCCAGGGCCTTTTCCCCATCTTCCGCCAGAATGACGTCAAATCCTTTTTTCTCCAATATCTTGCGGGTGGTTTCCCTGAACCGTTTTTCATCATCCACCATCAGAACTTTTATCTGCTCGGTCATCGATCTGTTCTCCTTCAATTTTTTATTTAACCACTGCCAGGTGCGCTGAATACATCAGAAAAAACAGCACGATTGTGGACAGTGCAACAATGATCATGGATTTTTTCCACGACAGGTCACAGGCATTTTTCAGGCCGGTGCATATGAGCCACCATTTCCAAGGTTCGGTAATCCAGACCAGAAACGGCAGCCAGGATAGAAAAAGCGTCATCCCGGATGAAAACGCGTAAATGCTGAACACAACGGCAAAGGACGCTTTTTTGCCTGCAGTCATCACCAGGGCCATGTATCCCAGGCCCGATGAAATCAGGATCATGCCGGCAGCGTTCAAAAAAAAGATGGGCGCCATGATCCGGACCGGCTGTGAATACGCCCCGGTCAGCAAGCTTGCCAGGGTGTAGAACAGGCAGCAGATCACCATGAACGCCACTGCCCGGCGCGGCCTGATTTTTTCCACCAGTTCCCTGAAAAACAGGCCCGGTTCGATCAAAAGCTGGATCAATGCATAGGCATAAAACCGGCCGGCGTTTAATGCAGCAGTTACCATTACATCACCCTTTTCTCCTTTGTGATCCATAACTCAATGACCAACCCACGCCTTCTTGTCTATAGCAGCTTGATCACGGCACCCGATGCCAGCATGACCAGGGTCATGAAGAAAAACACCCGGCGCTCGGTCTCTTTGGTGAAAAACAGTTTGCCGTCCTTGAACATGGGTTTTTTCATCTTGCAGGGATCTTGTTTCCTGTGCATGGTGTGTCTCTCCTTTCAATATGTTCATCAGAATCCGGGCAGGGTGCCGAACCCCCTGAAGCTCCAGTAAATACCTGTGATCAGCAGCAGCACCACATTGGCGATAAAAAACATGGGAATGCCCACCCGCAGGTAATCCTTGGGCTCCAGGTATCCGCTGGCATACACGATGGCATTGGGCGGGGTCCCGATGATCAGGCAGTAGGCAAAAGAGGAGGCCACTGCCGTAGCCATGGCCATAAAGGGAAGATAACTGGATCCGGGGTGCACCATGCCCGCCATGTTCAGGGCGATGGGGCCTACGGATGCAGCGGCCGGTCCGTCCGCCATCAGGTTGGTGAGCACCGATGTCATGCCGTTGCTGACCATCAGCAGGGGCAGGCCCGATTCCATGCCGAACTGGGCCAGAAAATCGATCACCGACCGGGCCATCCAGTAGGCGGCCCCGGTGCTGTCCAGGGTCCGGCCGAAGATGATGGCACCGGCATACAGCCAGACCACCCCCCAGTCCACTTTTTCCTGGTAATCCCGCCAGTTGACCACACCGGCGATGATATAGGCGATGGCACCGGCCACAGCGATCACGCCGATGCCCAGCCGGAAGGGTAAAATTCCCATCTCGTAAAAGGATTTTTCCGTAAACCACCCGAACACCATGATGATAAAAATGATCAGCGCCCAGATCTGCTGTCTGTTCCAGCCCCCCATTTTATCTATTTCAGACCGCAGATGATCCATGGCCGGGGCCAGGGAGATGATTTTCGGCCGGAACCGCAGGTTGGTGATGAACCAGGTCACCGGAATCATCACGATGACAATAGGAAAGCAGTAGGTCACCCATTGAAAATACCCGATATCGATACCGAACATGTCGGTGAGATAGGTCATCATGATCACGTTTCTGGCCCCGCCGGAAGGCGCCCCGGGCCCGCCGATGTTACAGGCCATGGCAATGGTGATCATCAACAGCTTGGCCAGCTCCTTGTCTTCGGGCACCTCGTCGGTGAGGCTGTTCTGATACAAGAGCATGCCGATGGGCAGAAACATGGCGGCCAGGGCATGGTCGGAAATAAAAGAGGCCAGGGGCGCGATGATCACAAAGAACACCAGGGTGATCCACCTGGTGTTGGGCACGGCCAGTTTTTTGAACATGGCCAGGCACACCCGCTTGTCCACCCCGGTTTTGACAAACGCTGCGGCAAACATCAGACTGCCCATGATAAACCAGCAGGCATCGCTCCAGTAGAGCATGGTCACGGCCTCCCGGGACAGCACCCCGGTGAACACATACATCAGGCCGATGCAGAAGGCCACTGCCGGCAGCGGAATGCATTCGGTCAGAAAGCACAGGACCACAAACGCCCCCACGGCAATGGCAACCTGAATGTGCCATCCCCCCTTGTCGGCGGCAGCCTGGTCTTTTTTGGACAGATCTTCATATGTGAGTCCCTGTTTTCGAAGCTCCAGGGCCGATGTCATGACAGAAACAAACCGGTCATCACCCACATCGTCCTGAATGAATCGGAAGGCCAGGTCAAAATTTTTCTGATCCGCATCGATCCTGTTTTTCTGACACCACTTGAGATCTCTTGCCAGATAACGGGTTTTATTCATCGCCCCCATCTGCATGTTGGCTTCCATGATCCGGGCGGCGAGCAGCTGCCACTGGGCCGCATCCACACTGTCCACATCGAACAATTCTTTGGTGATATGGTTCACCACCGCTTTGGGTCCCACCTGGTACTGGGTGCCCACATCCTTCATACCCTTGGGGGTGGGGATGAGCAGCAGGATCGCCATTGCCAGAACAGGAAAGACAAACACCTTCCAGTTGATATATTTGTCATACCCCGTGACCTGTTTCTCCTTTTTCACATATCCTCCTTTACTTCATCTGTTTCTGGTTCTATCCATCTTCATTTATTTCATCGGAAACACTTGTCGAAGGGGTTTCAAGTGGTCCCGTTCCT
>DATHSR010000263.1:0-8516 GCA_035464035.1 Desulfotignum sp.
TGATCTGATCATCTCCAAGCCCCAGCTGACTGCCGCGGTTGATGCGCAGCACGCACGGCCCGTCCTGTGAATCCACCCGATAGTTGACATTGTATTCCCCGGCCGCCAGAAAAGAAATGCAAAAGGGCTGGGATACCCAACCGATGTTCGAAAGAAACTGCTGTATCTGTTCCAGTCTGTCTGTATCCGGCATGGCCGTGTTGCTCCCGGGCGGTTATAAGATCTGATTTCAGAAAGGCGGCACCGGTCTCAATTCTTCTATGTTGTCGGGGTTATACCATCTTTGGGGGCATAAAAAAAGCCCCTGGACGGCGAACCATCCAGGGGCTTTTAAGTTCAGACAATCTAAACGGGGTGATTACACCACGGTTACATTGGTAGCTGACGGTCCACGCTGGCCTTCGGCAATGTCAAAGGAAACCCGGTCCCCCTCGTTGAGGGATTTGAAACCCATGGCATTGATGCCTGAGTGATGGACGAATACATCTTTTCCACCGTTTTCCTGTTCAATAAATCCAAAACCTTTTGCGTCGTTAAACCATTTTACTGTACCGTTGGCCATGTTGGCTTTCTCCTAAAAAAATAAAAAATAAAAATAAATCGCTTCAAACTTTGGGGGATAAATCACAGACTAAATCTTGATAAACACCGGAAAGATAGAAACATTAAGCCATAATACAGGGTTTTAAATTTAAGTCAACCATTTTTATTTTTTTCAGGCACTTTTCCGCAAACTGCTTCAGGCAAGTCTGGCAATATCCGGATTACTTTTTTCCACCAGCCGTTCCGCCAGCACCATGCCGATCATGGCCAGACATTCCATGTCAAGGTATTGGGCCGCCTGTTTCTCAAACAGCAGTTTGCAGTCCGCTGGAAAATCATCGTCCGCATCATTGAAAACCAGGTAGATCCTGACCCTGGGCAGGGCCTCGAACACATAGGACAGATCACAGGAGATCCCCAGGTCGCACGCGGTTCCCCCCAGGTGGCGGCAGCTTTTCCCGAGCGCGGCGAGCCCGCCGGCAAAGGCCCTGGCAACCGGTTTTTGGGCGGTGTTGTCAAATCCCTGAACATATGGGACCGCGTCTTTGAAATCCCGGTAGGTCACCAGCTGCCTGTCCGCACCCGGGGCATCCGGGCTCAGCAGCAGATACTGGCACAAAATGACACATACTGAATGCGGGGGCCGGCGGCCGTTTTGATCAACAATTTTTTGGGGAAAGACCGTATAAAATTCATTGAAAAAGGGAATGGTGACAGCCTTTCCGTCCACACGGATTCCCAGCAGATCCTGTTTTTTTGTCAGGTCCAGGCCGGCGGCCCGGGCCAGATAGTCCTGATAGATTTTCTCGAATACCGGTGCTCTGGATGCCATGTTCGGTGAACCTCCTTGCCTTTATCAATACAGATATCAATCGTAATCTTACCACATTGAGTTGCCATGGAACAGCTTATCTGTTGACAGCAGCTGCCTTATGCCGGAAGCATAAAAAAAAGGGGGCCCAGAAAAACCATGCACAATTTTTCATGGATGTGATACCTTGCAGGGGCAACGCAACCTGTGACAGGACAGTGTGAAGGACCATTGAATTGAACCCGCAAGAAACGATGTGTTTTGAATTTGACCAGGTGTCTTTTTCCTGGCCCGGAGGGCGCACCATTCTTGACCGCCAGGATATGGCCCTGCCGGAAGGGGTTTTCGCGGTGGTCCGGGGTCCTTCCGGGTCCGGCAAAACCACCCTGCTCCGGCTGCTCAACCGGCTGGAGGAACCGATATCCGGGGAGATCCGTTATCTGGGCCGGCGCCTGGCAGACTGGGACCCGCCGCAGCTTCGGCAGCAGGTGACCTATCTTCAGCAAACCCCGTTTATTCCTGACCTGATCGTGCGTGATATCCTGCTGTATCCTTTCCGGCTGGGGGTGAACAGCGGAAAAATACCGCCGGGGGATGAAATGCTTGGCGCCATGATGGCGCGGGTGCATCTCGAAGAGGTGGGGCTGGATGAGTCCGGGGCACAGCTTTCCGGGGGCCAGCGTCAGCGCCTTGGCCTGCTGCGTGCCATGATGGCAGAGCCCCGGGTGCTGCTGCTGGATGAACCCACCGCCTCCCTGGATCGTGAAACCAGGATTGTGGTGGAAAAGATGGCAATGGATCTGTGCCGCCAGGGGGTCACCATTGTCATGATCACCCATGATGGGTTTGTACCAGAGCAGGTGCCGGTGGCCGAGGTGACCATTCAACACGGACAGGTGACCGTATGTCTGTGATGCTGGGGGCACTGGATATCGGGAGTCTGGAACTGGGCATTGCGGGTCTGTTTGTGGCGGCGGCCGGCGCAGTTTCGCTATGGGGCCGGCTGAATCTGGAAAAACCCCTGATCATCGGAGCGGTCCGGTGCGGGGTGCAGCTGACGGCCATGGGCTATGTTCTCCGGTTTGTGTTTGACGTGAAATCGGCCTGGATCGTCATGGGGCTTTTCTGTCTCATGGTGGTGTTTGCCGTGCGCATCGTCAAGGGAAACGTGAAGGAACGGCAGATTCCCTTTGTTCTGACGTCATTTCTGGTCATGCTGACGGTGTATGCGGCCATCTCCGCCGTTGTGACCGGCGTGATTGTGGGAACATCCCCCTGGTGGGATCCCCGGTATTTCATACCGCTGGCCGGGATGGTGGTGGGCAATTCCATGACCGCCCTGGGACTTTCACTGGACCGCCTGTTTTCAGATCTCAAAACAAAACAGGACCAGGTGGAGATGTGCCTGAGCCTGGGGGGGACCGCCCGGGAAGCCAGCCAGGAGATCGTCACGGATGCCCTCAAGGCGGGCATGATCCCGTCCATCAATTCCCTGGCCGGGGTGGGACTGGTGTTTCTTCCCGGCATGATGACCGGACAGATCCTTTCCGGTTCCGATCCCATGCTGGCCATCCGTTATCAGATCGTGGTGATGTTCATGCTGGTGGCCTCCACGGCCCTGACCGTGACAGCGGTTCTGGCCATTGTGCGGCGGCGGTGTTTCGGTCCGGCCCAGCAGCTGCTGATCAGACAGGGAAAGCGCAGGGAATAAATACCGGACGGTTTTGCCGGCTGGAAAGGCATTCCGTGTGGGGCAGGATACCGGCAGCAAAAGCGGTTATTTTGTATTACAGGCGGTTTCCTGTTTTGTTGCGGAAAACACCGTCACAAGGCCGTTGGAAATCGGCTTAAATATCACCCGGATAAATCCGGCGGATGCGATCATACCCTTCACGGTTTCCGGGGGAGGAAAATTCCGTATGGATTCGGCAAGGTAAACAAACGGGGCATCTTCACCGGTGATCAGCCTGCCGAAACCCGGCATGACCCAAAAAGAATACCAGTGGTAGGCCGCCCTGATCCAGCGGTTTCTGGGTATGGAAAATTCCATGATCACCAGTTTTCCACCGGGAATCAGGACCCGGTGTATCTCCTGCAGCCCCCGGGAAAGATCCGACAGGTTCCGGATGCCGTATCCCACGATTACCGCATCAAATGATTTTTCCGCAAACCCCAGCTGTTCCGCGTCTGACCGCACCCATTGGATGGCGTTTCCAGCGTGTTTGCGTTTTCCGGCCGCCAGCATGGACCGGCTCAGGTCACAGACCACAGTCATCCCCCGGGTTCCGGTGCCGGCGATCCGGCTGGCAAATTCTCCGGCCCCGCCGCACAGATCCAGGATCCGGGATCCTTTTGCCGGGGCCAGATGCTTCAGGGCCGCCCTGCGCCAGAAAAAATGAAGACCGAAACTCATGAGGGTGTCTGCCAGGTCATACCTTTCGCCGATGGCATCAAAGTATTGGACCACCACTTTTTTTTTGTTAAATGCCGGGATTTTTTTGGGGGGAATATGGGGCGGGGTTACCATTTAAGATGCGTTCCCCCAGTTGACGGACTCGGCATACCGCATGCAGGTGGAAAAAATGCGGTAATCAAAATCCGGACATGAGATACCTTTTGCTTTCAGAATGGCGCCGGCTCTGGTGTTGTCAAAAATGCGTTCGTCCTGCATGTAATGCCGGTAGACTTCCGTATACCGGTTGAACAGGATTTCCAGGCTGTTTGGGTGGCCGGCCGGAAAATTTTCCGCCGCTACGGCCTGAATGCCGGTGATGTGAAAATATTTCCGGGTAAAGTGAATGATATCGAAAAGCGGTTTGGTTTTGTCATTGGTGATGTGGAATATGCCCCCGTCCGTGGCGGTTTCCATGATGGCGGAAAAGGCCGCAATAAAAAAATCCACCGGGATCAGATTGATGCCCCCGGATGGGGAGGCTTCTATCCTGATGGGCATATGGGCGGTTCCGTCGGCGCTGAATGAAATGCCCATTCGTTCAGCGCTTTCCAGTGCCTGTTCCCGGTGTTTTTCAAGGTAGAGGTTTTTTAAAAACACCAGTATTTTCACCGGGTAGTACAGGGCATTGAATCTGAGGGTTTTCCCGGTTCGGGAATGGCCGTATACGATGGACGGCCGGTATATATTCAAGCGGATGCCTTCCCGGTTGCAGCGTTTTGCCGCTGTCATTTCAGCCCGGTGCTTGGTTTCTTCATACACATTGAAAAACGACCGGGTGTCAACCAGGGCTTCCGGGCATACCCCGCGTTTTTTCCCGGCCGCATATGCGGTACTGATAAAATGGAAAAAACAGCACCGGCTTTTTGCCGCAAACTCGAGCAGGTGGTGAAGGTTTTCGACATTGGCTTTTTCAATCTGCGGGCGTTTCCGTTCTGAAAAGGATGTGTCAGAGGCGCAGTGAATAATTTCATCAATGCTGGAAGCCAGCCTGTGATAGTCAGCCGGGGACAGGCCGAGGTCGGGACGGTTGAGATCCGCCGGTACGATTTGGACACAAGAGGGGCTCCCCTCCCTGCCCAGCCATTTGAACAATGCGTTGATCCGTTCTTCCGGGGCGGTGTTGTCCCAAGACCTGGCCGGAAGAATGACGGTATGCCCTTCTTTCGCCAGCATGTCAGCCAGGTGGATCCCCAGAAATCCCGTGGCCCCTGTCAGCAGAAAACAGGTCTTTTTCGACCGCCGTCTGCCGGTTATGTCATCCGCTGCCGCTCTGATCTCTCCTCCATTATTTTTGAAAAAGGGTTGTGCATACCCCAGCAGTTCTTTTTTCGAGCATGTTTCAGGTATACAGAAAATTTTCTTTTCTGGCACACCCTTGCGAAAAAATATACTTGAGAAAGGTTATCCCTTTGAAGGATCTGCTCATTTTGTCCACCATGGGCTCGACCTCGGTCATGGCGAGCCGGATTTTTTCGCAGTCTGCGCTGTCTGTGTGATCAATATAATAGTCATATTCCAGAATCCCGCGTTTACCCAGATCCAGCGGGGCAATAAACCCCAGATCATGGTCGATGCCGTGTTTTTCGGCAATTTCTGAAAAACAGGTGATCAGTTCGTGGATAGCATCCACCGGTTCCAGGGGGATATAGATGAGGAAGGCGAACATGTGCTTGTGCCGGGACATCCGTGCACTGACAATTCGGAACATTGTCAGCCAGACCAGATCGGTCATGTGGGGACGGCTGTAAAGTTCTTCGTAGAAATCCCGGAGATCCTCCCCTACAGCAGCGGCCAGGGTCCCGGGAGACGGGGTAAGAATCTCTTCGAGCACCGGGAGCATTTCCTGGCTGAAAACAGTTTCATAGGCCGGCCGGTCACTTTCCAGTCCCCGGACGATGTCAGCCAGATCGGATCCGATCAGCTGCGGCAGCCCGAGCAGGAACATCCTGAAGGTGCTGCTGTCTATCACACAGGGAACCATCTGCCGGATGCTGTTGCGGGCATATCTGTCGCCTATGATGGACACCACATAGGTCATCTCAAGAATGTCGCTGAAAATTTTCCGGGTCTGCCTTGCAAGGGACTGGGTGGGGGAGATGAAAGTGGACAGGTAGTGACCGCCCAGGACGCCTATGGCCAGCCCGATGCGGCGGCGGCTGATATCCTTGGCAAAGGAAACCGCATCGGCAAGGGTGGTGAACGGCACCAGAAGGCCTTCCTCATCATCGGTGACCGGATGCATCCGGACCCGGGCCTGGAGACAGATGCCGGGAGACGGGTGCACGGCTTTTTCAAAACCGAACACATTGGGCGCATTTCTGTCATTGGCTGTAAAAACCTTTCCGTGCCTGTCCACAAAGGTCATGTCGACGATGTGGTCGGCCCCGACACCATAGACATTGGCCCAGGTGGAAAACAGTCCCGTGCAGACGATGTTGCCGCATACCGTGGCCGCCGGTTCCGCCGTGTTCACCCGATATCCCTGTTCGGCTGCCGCTTTCTGCAGTTCAAAAGCGGTCACCCCGGGATCGATGACAGCCGTCCAGTTGTCCGGATCCAGCTGGATTTTTTTCATCCGGTTTACGTCGATGACGATGCCGGGGGTAAAGACAAATCCGAAGACACTGCCCCCATTGCCCCGGACCACTGCCGGGATATGGGTTCTGTCTGCGAACCTGACGATTTCCACCAGTTCTTCTGCACTGCCGGGCAGAACCACATATCCGGGCATCTGCCGGTCTGCCAGGGGGAAAGGGTCGTTGGCATAGGCAATCAGGTGGGCCGGGTCATTTGTGGCCCATTTTTCGCCCACAATGTTTTTCAATGCCTTCAGCGGTTCGTCTTCCGGGATTACGGCGGCTTTTCCCCCTTTTTTCAGAAACGCGTCAAGGAATGCTTTCAGTGCCTGCATGACCGTCATGGGCCGCATCCCGGTCACAAAATGGCACTGCCTGTCACAGGTTCCGCACAGGGTGCACGATGAAATAATATCCACTGCCGCCCCGGTAACGGGAATCAGGTCTTTGGCAAGGGCATCACACAGGTCCATCCGGCCCTGGGGGAAATAGGAAACATACGGGGTTTTTTTTGCCGGCGGACAGAGCCCGGTTTCCAGGTAGTCGATTTTACACATGGCATAATGGCGGCACTGGGCTGCCGTGCGGCGGATCTCTTCGGGGATATGGTCCAGGGGGTTACTCAAACAGCCGTCCTTTCGGTTTCAGGTTATTTTTTCTCAAGTTAAGGGATAAAATCTTTCATGCGTTGTTGTGCTCGGCAGGGCACGACCTTCATTAAGGCAAAAAATCACCAGCACCGGTCCCAGGTTTTTTACTATAGTGAAATTGTGCTTTCGGGTCAAAAAAAATTTTCCTGCATACCGGGGGTCTTTTCAGCCTGTGCAGTGTTTTCGGTTTCAGGTCCACTGCCTTATCGGAAAAGAATTCATGTGCCGGATTATAAAGAGACAGGGGAAAATACCGGCTGGGTTTTTTGTATCAGGTGTGTTATTTTGACGGGCAGGATTTAAGACTAAGGAGGGTTTTTATGCAAATCATCGACCAGGGCCATGAGATCATCAGTCTGCCTGACGACCTGCTCCAGATCATTGAAACGGCAGGCCGCACCTGTTACAAGTCCGAGGGCAAGATCACCCCGGATTCTGCGGCCGGATTTGTGCAGCGCATGCGGGACCGGGGCCACCATGCCATGATCGAATTTGCCGATATCATCGTCCGGTTCACCACCAACCGGGGGGTGACCCATGAACTGGTAAGGCACCGGCTGTTCTCATTTGCCCAGGAATCCACCCGGTATGTTCGGTATGACGGAAAGATGGCGTTCATCCGGCCCTGCTGGTGGGCAGACAGCACCCCGGACCAGCAGTCCCTCTGGCAGCGTGCCATGGAAGATGCGGAAAAAAGTTATCTGGCACTGCTTCAAAGCGGCTGGCGGGCCGAACAGGCCAGAGAGGTGCTGCCCAACTCATTGAAAACCGAGATCGTGGTCAAGGGGAATATCAGAGAATGGCGTCACATGTTTGCACTGCGGTGTTCCAAAAAAGCCCATCCCCAGATCCGGGCCCTGATGCTGCCGCTGCTTTCGGAGTTGAAAGAGCGGCTTGAGGTGGTGTTTGACGACCTGTTGTTTTAAAAATCCGGTCCGCCGGCGCATGGGGATACCGGCGGACCGGATTCAGAGAAAAATGTTTAAAAAAGGCGATGGATCAGGATGACATGCACCCGTCATCTTCCTTGACCACTTTGGTGTAGCATTCATCCCGCTCTTTGCCATTTTCAGAAGATTTGTCACAGTCGCTCATTTTTTCCACCACTTTTTTCTGATCTTTTGCATCGCAATGATCTTTTTTTTCTTTGTCTTTTGCCATTATCGACTCCTTTGTCTGTCAGGTATTGTGTTTGTGTCTTTTTTTGATTCAATTTATTATAGTGTAACGTTCTGAAAAGAAATGTCAACCGGGTTCAGTATATTGCCGCTGAATGGGCTGAATAAATTCATGGTATGATTGATCAATATCAAAAGGCTTTGTAAAAAAACTGATAGATTCTATTAGAAAAAATCTGTTATGGTGATAATCAGAATCAGACACATGCAATGACCCTGGGTCAGCCAGCTGAAATTTTAACCGGGGGGCGTGCGATGCAATCCATTCAACTCAATCATAAGACCATGGAATTTGCCGGCCAG
>DATHSR010000264.1:0-3687 GCA_035464035.1 Desulfotignum sp.
GGTGAACCATTTCATACGCCGGTCACCGTGGGGACCATGTATATGCTCAAACTGCATCATCTGGTGGATGACAAACTGCATGCACGCTCCATCGGTCCCTATTCCCTGGTCACCCAGCAACCTCTGGGGGGTAAGGCCCAGTTCGGCGGGCAGCGGCTGGGCGAGATGGAGGTATGGGCAATGGAAGCCTATGGTGCGGCCCATGCATTGCAGGAATTTCTGACCGTCAATTCGGACGATATGGTGGGCAGAACCCGGATGTATGAAAAGATTGTCAAGGGCCAGAGTGTGCTGGAACCGGGTATGCCTGAGTCCTTCAGGGTTTTGATCAAGGAACTCAACAGTCTGGGGTTGGATATGAATCTTATAGAAGGCAGCAAATAAGGAGAAAGCTTTGGATAATATTTACGATTTCTTTGCAAAACCAAAAGATCCCAAGGTTTATCAAGGCGTTCAGATCAGCCTTGCGTCTTCCGACCAGATCAGAGAGTGGTCCCATGGTGAGATCAAAAAGCCTGAAACCATCAACTACCGGACCTTCAAACCGGAGCGGGATGGACTGTTCTGCGCCAAAGTCTTCGGACCAACCAAAGACTACGAGTGTAACTGCGGCAAATACAAACGCATGAAACACCGGGGGGTGGTGTGTGAAAAATGCGGGGTCGAGGTGATTCAGTCCAAGGTCCGGCGGGAACGCATGGCCCATATCGAACTGGCGTCTCCGGTGTCGCACATCTGGTTTTTGAAAAGCCTTCCTTCCAAAATTGGCAATGCCCTGGATTTGACACTCAAAAGTCTGGAAAAAGTTCTTTATTTTGATTCCTACATTGTGATGGATCCCAAAGAAACGGGATTGAAAAAATACCAGCTGCTATCTGATGACCAGTACTATGAAGCCGTTGAAACCTTCGGAGAAGAAGCGTTCCAGGCAGGGATCGGGGCGGAGGCGATTTTAAAGCTGCTGGATGAACTGGATCTTCAGGGAATCCACGATATGCTTAAAGAGGAGATCAACCTGACTAAATCCGTGGCCAAGCAGCAGAAAATGGCCAAACGGCTCAAGGTGATTTCAGCGTTTCTGACGTCAGGCATTGAGCCGTCACGCATGATTCTGACCGCCTGCCCCATCCTGCCGCCGGATCTGCGACCCCTGGTTCCCCTGGAAGGCGGGCGTTTCGCCACCTCTGACCTCAATGACCTGTACCGCCGGGTGCTTAACCGGAACAACCGCCTCAAGCGCCTGGTGGACCTGAATGCGCCGGATATCATTGTCAGAAATGAAAAACGGATGCTTCAGGAATCGGTGGATGTACTGTTTGACAACGGCCGCCACGGCCGGGTGGTCACCGGAACCAACAAGCGGCCCTTGAAATCTTTGAGCGATACATTGAAAGGCAAGCAGGGCCGTTTCCGGCAGAACCTTCTGGGCAAGCGGGTGGATTATTCCGGCCGTACCGTCATCACCGTGGGGTCTGAGCTGCGTCTCCACCAGTGCGGCATCCCCAAAAAGATGGCCCTGGAACTGTTCAAACCGTTCATTTATAACTACCTGGAACAAAAAGGGCTGGTGTCCACTGTCAAAAGCGCCAAAAAAATGGTGGAAAAGGAAGAAAACGAAGTGTGGGATGCCCTGGAGTCGGTGGTAAAGGAATATCCGGTGATGCTCAACCGGGCCCCGACCCTGCACCGTCTGGGATTTCAGGCCTTTGAACCGGTTCTCATCGAAGGCAAGGCGATTCAGCTTCACCCGCTGGTCTGCCCGGCATTCAATGCGGATTTTGACGGTGACCAGATGGCGGTGCATGTGCCCCTGTCTCTTGAGGCGCTGCTTGAGGCCCGGGTGATGATGCTTTCCACCAACAATATTCTGTCGCCGGCCAATGGTCAGCCCATAATTGTTCCCACCCAGGATATTGTTCTGGGGATCTATTATATGACCCGGGCCGTGGCGAACCAGAAGGGGGCGGGCAGTGTTTTTTCATCCATCGAAGAGGTGCGATACGCTTTTGATGCCGGCGCGCTGGCATTGCATGCCAAGATCAAGGTCCGGATTGACGGTGAACTTTATGATACCACCACGGGCCGGATCCTTTTGTGGGAAACCATTCCCGGAGATACCCTGCTGTCGCTGAGCCGGATCCGCACCGAATCCCAGGAGGATTGCGAGGCGGCCCTGGTTGAATTGAAAGCCGGGGAACCTTTTGAGGCGGTGCTCAAAAAATACGCAGAAGATGAAATCAAGAAAACCTTCGGCAAGACTGCGCTGCTGACCCGTAAGGAGTTCAAGAATTTTTTCCAGGTATCGGATGTGGTGGTGGAGCAGTTGTTCGGGCTCAAACAGGACCAGTTCACTGACGTACGGATGGTGGGGGACAAATATACCATTTTCAGGGTGGATGAGCGCAAAACCACACTGCCGTTCAAACTGGTCAACAAGCTCATGGACAAGGCCTCTATTGTCAACCTGATCGATTATGCCTACCGGAATATCGGCCTCAAGGAAACAGTGGTCCTGTCAGACCGGCTCAAGGATATTGGATACAAATATTCCACCCTGGGCGGGTTATCCATCTGCGTGGATGACATGATCATACCGGCACAGAAATGGGATATTGTCGCAACCGCTGAAAAAAATGTGCTGGAGATAAAAAACCAGTACGCAGAAGGATTGATCACCCAGGGAGAAAAATACAACAAGGTGGTGGATATCTGGGCCCAGGCCACCGACGACATTGCCACCGCCATGATGGAGGTGATGAAGAACCCCACCGGTGCCAAGAATATTGAAGCCCTGGAGGGATTGAACGCTGTTTACGTCATGGCCGATTCCGGCGCCAGAGGGTCAAAGGACCAGATGCGTCAGCTGGCCGGCATGCGGGGACTGATGGCCAAACCGTCCGGTGAGATTATTGAAAACCCCATCACCGCCTGTTTCCGGGAAGGATTGACGGTGCTTCAGTACTTTATCTCCACCCATGGCGCCCGCAAGGGGCTGGCGGATACGGCCCTGAAAACCGCCAACTCCGGGTACCTGACCCGCCGGCTGGCTGATGTGGGTCAGGACTGCACCATCATTGAAGAGGACTGCGGCACCATCAACGGGATTGAGGTGGAAGCCCTGTATGAAGGCGGGGAGGTTATCCAGACCCTGGGTGAGCGCATTCTGGGCCGCGTGGTCCAGGAAGATGTCAGAGATCCCTATTCAGATGAATTCATTGTGGGGATTGACACGGAACTGACGGAAGTCCATGTGGCGAAAATCGAGGAAGCCGGGGTCCAGAAGGTGAAGATCCGGTCCGTGCTCACCTGTAATTCCAAACATGGGGTCTGTTCCAAATGCTATGGCCGGGACCTGGCCCACGGGGATACGGTGGAGATCGGTCAGGCCATCGGTATTGTGGCGGCCCAGTCCATCGGGGAGCCCGGTACCCAGCTGACCATGCGGACATTTCATATCGGCGGTACCGCCTCCAGAAAAGTCGAGGTGGCGGAAATCAAGGCCCGGGTCGGCGGTGTTCTCAAATATAATGAAAATCTTCAAACTGTAACCACGGCAGGCAATGATGTTATCGTCATGAACCGTAAAGGCGGCGGTGTGACCATCGTGGGAGAAGACGGCCGGGAGCGGGCCAAGGAAACCGTGATCTATGGCGCAACCGTTCATGTCAAAGACGGGCAGCCCATTGA
>DATHSR010000265.1:0-3377 GCA_035464035.1 Desulfotignum sp.
CATCCTTGCCCGGGGTCAGGCTTTTTTTCATGCCGTCTTCCAGTCGTTCCGTACAGAAATTGCACTTGATCACAGTGCCCAGCTTGAAGGGGTACAGCTTTTCCCCGAGTATTTCCATTTCGGTCTTTCCCTGGCCGGGGAAATACTCCCGGTCCTTGACCTTTTCATCATAATAGGTTCTCTGCTGATAGGGGCAGGACACCATGCAGGCCCGGCACCCCACGCACTTTTCATCATCAACAGCCACGATCCCGTCTTCCCTGACATAGGTGGCGCCGGTGGGACACGCTTCCACACATGCGGCATCCGCACAGTGATTGCACAGGACCGGATAGATCAGTTTGGACGAGGTGGGAAACTTGCCGGTTTCCCCGATCAGCACCCGGTTGAAAAATACACCGGGCGGCAGAAAATGTTCTTCCTTACATGCGATGGTGCATCCCCAGCAGGCAATACACCGCTTTACGTCGATTACCATTCCCCATCTAGGCATAGCAGCTCCTTTTAATCTTGATTTTTTTCTTTATCGTTTGTATTGACCCGGGTGCAGTCCTGCTATAGATCAACTATTTGCACTTCATCAAACCCTCTTCTGGCGCAGATTTCATTGGCTGCCAGTTTCTTGCCGGAAAAAAAATCCGCCAGCGCTGCCACCACCGGTTCGATATCCAGCAGCCCGGACATTCTTGCAAACGCCCCCACCACAACGGTGTTGGGAATGGGCAAGCCGATTTCCTCCAGGGCAATGCCGTTGGCATTCACCACCGCCAGTTTTCTCAAATTTTCATGGCGGATATCTCCGGTATTCTTCTTGTCGTTGAGCAGCAGCATGCCGCCTGGCAAAAGGCCGTCAAACACCGTGGGAGATTGTTTCTGGGACGGATCCAGAACCACCAGGATATTGGGGTTGTAAATCTGAGTTTTTTCCCGCACCGGTTTGTCGGAAAACCGGCCGAATGCGGTCACCGGTGCCCCCCGGCGTTCAAACCCGAACATGGGAAAACTGGCCCCGAACTGGCCGGTTCTGACAAATGCGTTGGCCAGGATCTTGGAGGTGGTCACCACCCCCTGCCCCCCCCTGCCATGGAATCTGACTTCACTCATCATAATTTTTCTCCTTGGTCTTCTGCAGATACCGGCAGCTGGCATTCCGCTTCCAGAACACTCAGGCCGCCCAGCAGGCAGTATTCATAGTCCACATCATTCTGAAGAATCTCCAGATCCGCCTCGGTCATGTGACTGAATTTTTTCATCAATTCCGTGTAGGTGCTCACCGGCTTGGGTTTTTTGACGGTTTTGGTCATGCGGATCCGGCCGTTTTCCGCCTCCCACAGCGGAAAATAGTTGGATTTCACCGCCCGACGGCAGATTTCGATGGTATCGGCCGGGTTTGCCCCCCAGCCGGTGGGACAGGGTGCGAACACATGGAGAAAGCAGAATCCCCGTTCCTTGGCCTCCTTGGCCTTGAGCAGTTTTTTGGCCAGATCATCCAGGTCGCTGAGGGTGGCGGTGGCGGTATAGGGAATCTTGTTCATGGCCATTTTAAGGCCCAGGTTCATGCGGCGCAGGTTCTTTCCCTTGTGCACCGTGCCGTAAGGCGTGGTGGTGGTGGTGGCCCCATAGGGGGTGGTACCGCTTTTCTGAATGCCGGTGTTCATGTACCCTTCATTGTCATAGCAGATGTAGATGAAGGGTTCATTGCGCTCCGCCGCCCCGGACAGGTTGCCAAAACCGATGTCATTGGCAGTGCCGTCACCATTGAAGCACACCACGGTGTTTTTGATACCGGCCTTTCGGTAATACCGCACCAGGCCCGTGGCATTGGCGGCCGCACCGGTCATCAGGGTCCCGAAATAGGACAGGGTGTGCCAGGACTGGTTGTTCTGACCCAGTAAAACCGGGGCAGAGCAGGACGGGGTGCCTGTGATGACGATGTCGTTTCCCAAAACCCGGGGGATTAACCGCAGCAGCAGCTCCAGGCCACAGCCCGGGCAGAACGCCACCCCTTTTGAAAACGGGTCATCATGCTTGAGATAGTCCAGTACCTTGGTCAGCCGGGCTTGTTTTTTTTCCGCCATGTTATTTTTCCCCCTTTTTATTGGCATCCGGATAAGATACCCAGGTGACCTCGGGCACATCCTTTCCGTCCGCCAGGTCCCGGGTCATCCGGATCATTTTTTCCACATTGGTTTTGGTGATGTCGGTGTTGGCGATCCCGTCGATGAAGCTGACCAGCTTTGTCCCGCCCAGTTTGGTTTCAAAGGCTTTGAGCTCGGTGTAAATGGGTCCGCCGTCAAATCCGAAGGCCAGGCTCCGGTCCACCACGCCGACGGCTTTTTTCCCCTTGAGGGCCGCTGTCAGGGCCTGGTGGGGAAAGGGGCGGTACATGCGGATTTTCACCAGGCCGACACGTTCCCCTTTTTCCCGCTGGTCGTCAATCACCGACTTGATGGTGCCGCACATCGATCCGGACCCCAACAGAACAATGTCCGCATCCTCGGTGCGGTATTCCTCCAGCTGCCCGCCGTAGGAGCGTCCGAAAATATCGGCAAACTCCTGGTCGATTTCTTCAAATTTGGCCTTGGACCGTTCCATGGCGGTCACATGTTTGTGCCGCAGCTCCATGTATCCGCCCAGAATGCCGTGGGAGCCCACCCCCAGTTTTTCACCGGGATGGAGCACCGTGCGTTTGGGCTGGGATTTGAGCACCGAAAGAAATTGATCCACGGTTTCCTGTTCCGGAATGTCCACCCCTTCGGACAGATAGGACAGAAAGAACCCGTCATAATGCACCATCACCGGCAGCTGGATATCATAATCCTCAGCCAGGCGATAGGCCTGGAGCACCAGGTCCAGCACCTCCTGGCAGTCTTCCGCCACAAGAAAAATCCATCCGGCATCCCGGGTCGAGATCATGTCCTGCTGACCGGACGACACCGCAATAATGCCCGGCGTCTCCCGGTTCACGTTGACCATGACCACCGGTGCCCTGGCCCCGGCCACTGCGAGCACCGCATCATACATGAACACCAGCCCCCAGGAAGAGGACGCGGTAAACACTCGGCCGCCGGCCAGTGACGCTGCCATCACCGCGTTCATGGCCGAGTTTTCCCCTTCTACCGTGATCAGCTCGCAATCCATTTCTCCGGATGCGTGAAAACTGGAGATCTGCTCGATGACTTCGGTCTGGGGAGTGATGGGATAGGCGGCCACCACATCCGGGCGGGCGAGTTTGGCGCCGATGGCGGCGGCTGCGTTTCCGGTGATAACCTTGATCCGTGACGGTGTTGCGGTGGTATTCATGATACAAACTCCCCTTCTGAAATCATGGTGATGGCCCCCGTGGGACACTCTTTCGCACAGATGCCGCAGCCTTT
>DATHSR010000266.1:0-3709 GCA_035464035.1 Desulfotignum sp.
GGGCATCCCAGACGCTCTCACCCCCCTGTTCGGCCATCTTGAGAGCATTCTCAAATTCTCCACAAAAAGCAGACGTGGCAGTGAACAGCACAATGATCATGACCAACAGACTTTTTTTCATTTTGTTCTCCTTTTGAAGAAATAAACTTCTTCATAGTACACCGGGGGAAAAAAAGCAAGTCACTCTCCGTGTAAAAATAATACTTACAATGTGGGGAGCATTTGTTTCATGACTTAAGGGCAGGGGGGGGTGATTCTGAGGGTGATCTGGGGAATGTGGCCGGGTGAATGTTTTTTCTGAGCGAATACACGGACAAAATTTTTTCCTGCTGCGTACATAGTGCGTACACAATTAAAAAGGGCTTTCAGCGAATATCGTTGAAAGCCCTTTGAAATCTGGTGCCCAGGGACAGAATTGAACTGCCGACACGGGGATTTTCAGTCCCCTGCTCTACCGACTGAGCTACCTGGGCGTGGACAGCAAACGAAAGGGTTTATATGTTTTTTGGCCGGTGATGTCAAGCAAAAAATAAAACTTTCCGGGGGGCCTCACATATCACCCAGCCGGTGCTGGATCAGGACGGCTGCACACAGGGATGCGGTTTCCGCCCGCAGAATCCGTGGGCCCAGGGAATAAGGGGTAAATCCTTTGGCAGCCGCCCGGTTGATTTCAGATTCTGAAAACCCGCCTTCGGGTCCGGTCAACAGGATCGTCCGGTTGGATGTTTCCCGGCGCTCCAGGCGGGACAGGGAAAGTCCCCCCTGTTCCCAGAAGGCGATGCAGTGGTCAAAGTCCCGGGCCAGGTCCAGGATATTTTCAAACTGCACGGGAAAGGAGATTTCCACCACCCGGCTTCTCTGGCACTGTTTGATGGTTTCCTTTGAAATGGTCTGCCAGCGCGCCATGCGTCTGGCCAGTGCCCCGGGGTCCGGCACAGGGATTGACCGCTCGCAGTAAAAAGGGATCCACTGAGTAATGCCGATCTGGGTCAGTCCCTTGATGACATCATCCATTTTCTGGTGTTTGAGCATGCCGGTGCAGACCGTAAGGGGCAGGGGGGACTCAGTGTGAGATGGACAGGCGTCAATGATGTCGACAACAACCTTTCCAGGGCCGGACTCGGCAATGCAGCCTGTAAAATCCATTCCCGCACCGTTGGTAAAAAAAAGGCGATCCCCCGGAACCGACCGCAGAACCCGGATAATATGCCGGGCATCCTGGCCGCCAATCACCACACGGTTTTGCTGGATCTGATCCAGGGTTATGAGAAATTTTTGCATGTGTACCTGGTGTTGCCGTAGATTTTTTTGTGAAGCATACGAAATCTTTTGAGAAAAAACAATAATCCCGTTGTGGCTTATAACCGCCCGTTTTGCCCGTAGGTCACTGTTTTTAAATGGGTTGACACCTGGTTTTTACTTTGATAAAAATTAAAAATTTAGGATCAGTGTGGATCCGTTTTGCTTTCGGTATGGAGAGAGGAGCTATGGCCGGGGAAACAGGCAAGGATGACCCGATTATCGAACTGACAGAAATCGTGGAAGATGACGCGGATTCAGACCTCCCGCTCCATGAGGACATCATCGAACTGACGGACAGTGACGCGGATGCACAAGACGAGGTGGTGGAGGATATCTGGGATGATCCGACGCTTCTTGAAGAGGATCTGCCGGAAATGGTACCGATGTCCACACAGCAGCTGGAGACCGCCCTGGAGCGGGTCATTGAAAGAAAATTTGCTGAAAAGATCGAGCCCATGCTTTTCGAGGCCATGGAGCGCGTCATCGCAAGGGAAATAAAAAAAATAAAGGAAAGCCTGCAAAAGGATCTGGATCAGATTCATCCATCCTGATTGCAGAAGACAACTTGTGACAATTGATTGCCGGGGATTGAGACAAAGATCCCCTTTTTCATTAATAGGGGTATTTAGGAGCTGATTATGGGTTCTGATTCTCTGGATAAAGGATATGAGCCGTCAGGAATTGAAGAGAAATGGTACCAGTTCTGGCTGGACAACGGATTTTTCAAAGCAGAGGAAACCAGTGACAGACCGCCTTTCTCAATCGTGATTCCCCCGCCCAACGTGACCGGGGTTCTCCACATGGGTCATGCCTTGAACAATGTGATCCAGGATATCATGTGCCGCTACAGACGGCTTTTGGGCTACAATGTGCTGTGGATGCCCGGAACCGATCATGCCGGTATTGCCACCCAGAATGTGGTGGAAAGGGATCTGGCTGCCAGAGGAAAAACCCGGGATCAGCTGGGCAGAGACGCATTTATCGATCAGGTGTGGAAATGGAAGGAAAAGTCAGGCGGTGCCATCATCAACCAGCTCAAGCGCCTGGGGGCATCCTGTGACTGGGAGCGGGAACGGTTTACCATGGATGAAGGGTTGTCCGATGCCGTGCGCAAGGTGTTTGTCAGGCTGTACAAGGAGGGACTGATTTACGAGGGCCAGTATATCATCAACTGGTGCCCCCGGTGTCTGACCGCCCTGGCGGATCTGGAGGTGGAGTACGAAGAGCACGATTCCTACCTCTACTACATCCGGTATCCGTTTAACGGACATAAAAAAGGGCTGACCGTTGCCACCACCCGCCCGGAGACGATGTTCGGCGATACCGCCGTGGCGGTGAATCCTTCGGACGACCGGTTTGCGGATCTTACGGAAACACAGGTGATCCTGCCTTTGACCGACCGGACCATTCCCATTATCAGGGATGAGTATGTGGACATGCAGTTCGGCACCGGCGCCCTAAAGGTGACCCCGGCCCATGATGCCAATGACTTCAATCTGGGGGAAAAGCATAAACTGGAGCGGCGCAAGGTCATCGATGACAAGGGGTTCATGACCGAGGCTGCCGGACCGTTCCAGGGGCTGGACCGGTTTGAATGCCGGACCCGTGTGGTCAAAGCCCTTTCTGAACAAGGGTTGCTGGAGAAAAAAGAGCCGCTGAAACACAGTGTGGGCAACTGCTACCGGTGCCGGACCGTGGTGGAACCCATCGTATCCAAGCAGTGGTTTGTAAAGGTAAAGCCCCTGGCCCAGAAGGCCACCGAAGCGGTACGGTCCGGCGAGACCCGCATTATTCCCGACACCTGGTCCAGGACCTATTTTGACTGGATGGACAATATCAGAGACTGGTGTATTTCCCGGCAGATCTGGTGGGGCCACAGGATCCCGGTATGGAAATGCCCCGCGTGCAGCCATGTGATGGTGGAGGAAACCGATCCGGCAGATTGTGCCGTGTGCGGCAGTAAACAGATCGTCCAGGAAACCGATGTGCTGGACACCTGGTTCTCCTCAGCCCTGTGGCCGTTTTCCACCATGGGGTGGCCTGAAAACACCCCGCTGCTCAAAACCTTCTATCCCACCAGCGTGCTGGTTACCGGATTTGACATTCTGTTTTTCTGGGTGGCCCGGATGATGATGATGGGGATCCATTTCAAGGATCAAGTGCCGTTCAAAGATGTTTATATTCATGCCTTGGTGCGGGATGAGCATGGCAAAAAAATGAGCAAATCCAAAGGCAATGTCATTGACCCTTTGAAAGTGATCGACCAGTATGGGGCCGATGCGTTCCGGTTTACCCTGGCGGCTTTTGCAGCCCAGGGACGGGACGTGAAGATGTCCGAGTCCCGGGTGGAGGGATACCGCCATTTTGTGAACAAGTTGTGGAATGCTGCCAGATTTTCTTTGATGCA
>DATHSR010000267.1:0-3779 GCA_035464035.1 Desulfotignum sp.
TCTGTTTTATTTCCGGGGTATCTTGTGCCTGGGCCAACTGTCTGACCTGATCCAGCCGTTCCCGGAACAAAACAGTGTCAGGTTCCAGGTCCACGCTTCTCTGGGCAAAGGTCAAAGCGATTTTCAGGTTGCGGTTCTGCAGGGCCATGACCAGGGCATACCCGGAAAGGGACAGGGGGTCCGACGGCCGGAGCTTGACCGCACAATTAAATGCCGCGCCCGCCCTGTCCAGGTCCCGGCGCTCAAGATAGATCTCTCCCAGGATCCTGGGGGCCAGACTGGATTCCGGGTTCAGAAGAGATGCGGTTTCTATGTGGGGCAGGGCCTGGTCAGGCTTTCCAGCCTTGAACAGCAGGTGCCCCAGCAGCAGCTCCACTTCAAATATATTGCGGTCAATGCCGTGGGCTTTGCGCAGAAAAAATACCGCCCGGTCCATGTCATCTAAGATCTGGTGGATCAGACCCAGGTTGTAGACCACCATGATCTCTCCGGGGTTGATGGCCATGGCCGCCTCAAATGACTGTCTCGCCTTTTCCAGTTCCCCGGTCATTCCGTAGCACACCCCCAGGCTGTTCATCAGATTGATATCTTTGGGCGAAAGTGCCAGACCCTTTTCATATTCATGGATGGCGGCATCATGGTTCTCCAGGTGATACAGGCGGTCACCACTGATGTTCAGGGAGATGCCGTCAAAATGCCGCAGGGTGCCGGGGCCGAAGAAAGCGGCATGGTCCAGGGCTTTCAGGGCGCTGGCAAACACCTGGGACCTGGTGTAATCATGGAACGGGAACTGGGCCACCCCTGCCAGCAGTTCTGTTTTAAGGGCATGGGTGATTTTGTTTTTAAGAGACCCCAGCAGGTCCATGGCCTGCTGCTGATCGTCATAGTCCCAGAAGACCAGCACAAAAGCACTGGGATCCAGGCTTTCCCAAATGCCGCGGTCCTTGTCCAGAACCGAATGAAAGCAGGCTTCAAAAATTTCTCTGGCCTTTTCCAGGGTGGGTTCGGTTGCGGTCTGCGCCACCTGAATGGCGGCACAGACAAAGGCATTCTTTGGAATCTTTGCTGCAGCCAGGCGCTGGTCAAACCCGCTGAACGCAGCGGTCTTTTGATGGACCAGGTCAGAAAAATAGATGCCGGGCGCCTGAACCGGGGGGTGGTCGTCTGAATCCGGCTTCAAAAAATGGAACTCCTTGGATGCGAATCTGGGTTTCATGGGGCTGCCAATATGGTTTTCAGTGTTGAGGAGATGACGGCCTCCTGTCCGGGCTGAATGGTTCTGGGATCCAGGATGTACCGGCTGTTTTCAATCCTGGCGATGATGGGCGGGGAGGACAGGCGCATGCGGCGTTCCAGGGCTGCCACAGACATCCCTGCAGGCACCAGGGTCACGCACCGGGTGGGCAGGGTCAGGTCCGGAAAGGAACCGCCCCCGGGCCGGGACGTCAGGTCCATCAGTTCGACGCTGTCCTGGGGACCGCAGGCTTTTCTGACCTGTTCTTCAAGAATCGCAGCCCGGCGGCAGGTGTCTTCATGGGACATGGTCAGCATCCGCAGGGTGGGAATTTCTTCGACCGCCCGCCGTTCATCCCGGTACAGCCGCAGGGTGGCTTCCAGAGCCGCCAGGGTGAGTTTGTCGATGCGCAGGGCCCGGGTCAGCGGGTTGGACTTGATACGGTCGATGGCCTGTTTTTTGCCCACAATGATGCCGGCCTGGGGGCCCCCCAGCAGCTTGTCTCCGCTGAAGGTCACCACATCGGCTCCGGTCTTGACCGAATCCGATACCACAGGCTCCAGGGGCAGCCCATAGGCCGATAAATCCACCAGTGTGCCGGACCCCAGGTCTTCCATGACCGGAATCTGGTGGGTTTGTCCCAGATTCACCAGCTCTTCCAGGCTGACACTGGCGGTGAATCCCTGGATGCGGTAGTTGGAGGCATGTACCTTGAGCAGCATGCCGGTGGTATCTGTGACGGCCTGGGCGTAATCCTTCAGATGGGTCCGGTTGGTGGTGCCCACCTCCTTGAGGCGGCAGCCGCTTTTGACCATGACATCGGGCACCCGGAAGGATCCGCCGATCTCCACCAGTTCCCCCCGGGATACCACCACATCAGTGCCCTGGGCCAGGGTGTTCAGGGCCAGCAGCACGGCACCGGCATTGTTGTTTACCGCCAGGGCTGCCTGGGCCCCGGTGAGTTCACAGATCAGGGCCTCAACCGCCGTATATCTCAATCCCCGTTTACCTGTTTCGACGTTCAGTTCCAGATTGGAATAGGATGCGGCAATGGTCTGAATGTTTGTCAGTGCCTCTTTGCACAGAAGTGCCCGGCCCAGGTTGGTGTGGAGGACCACGCCCGTGGCATTGATGAGGGGAATCAGCCTGGGCATCAGTTTCTGCCGGCACCGGTCAGCGGTTTCCGCCAGAATGACCGTGTCGTCAAAGCAGGTTTCCCGGCCTTCCAGAATGCCCTGGCGCAGATCATCCAGAACAGCACGGATGGCGCCGGTCAGAATCTGTCTGGGAACCGCTGCAAAGCGGTCATCCCGGCGGGCTTTCTCCAGCATGTGATCCACACCGGGAAGCAGTCTGAGCTGGTGATGTGTGTCTGTCTGGGGCATGATATTTCCTGGACCCGTTTGAGGGTGTTAAATGATTTTATCCGGGTTTAATAGCATTAATAAGCTTAAAATTTCAATAGTTAAATTCTTTTCCCCGATGTTCGGTCACGACAGCTCAAGGTTCCCGGTACAGGGCCAGCACCCCTGAGCGGGCCAGCTTCTTGATGCCGAAAGGGGCCAGCTGCGCCAGCATGGCGTCCACGGTGAGTTCATCCCCGGTGACCTCAAAAATATAGTGCTGCTGTCCTCTGTCCATCAGTTTGCCCTGAAAGTCGGCAATGATCTGTTCAATTTTCTTCTGGTTTTCCGGCCGGACCTTGACGCAGACCAGGGCCATCTCGCGTTTGATCGCTTCCTCTCCGGTCATGTCCCGCAGCTTGATCACATTGACCAGGCGCTGGATCTGTTTCATGCACTGCGCCAGCATCAGGGGGCTGGCCAGGGTGGTGATGGTGATCCGGGACATTTTCGGGTTTGCGGTGGGGGCGCCGCAGATGGTTTCAATATTGTAACCCCTTCCGGCAAAAAGACCGGTGATGCGGGCCGTCACGCCGGGTTCGTTGTCCACCAGCATGGTGAGGGTGTATTTTTTGGTTTCCATGGGACTCCTCTTTTTCTGAAAAATAAATGGTATCATGTTGCACCGGGAAAATGAACCTGTAAGCGCAAAAATTGCAGGGATTCTGTTCTGGCATCTTTCTGTGCAGGAAGCATCCAGACAAAGATGCGGCACATCCAAATGGAAATTGAACTGTTTTGGCAGCGTGCCGCCCCCGGAGCGGAAATATCCGCCGGCCTGGAATTCTCAGGGATTGACAGCTTGGCAGAGTGCCGCCCCGGGCGGGGCCCCCTTGCTGCCGGCCTGGAAGCCAGAGGCTCCGACAGTCCGGCCGCACGGGGGCCCCTCCCGGGGCTACGGTGTGCAAAGAACCTTCCGGTGCCGCGGTCGGTCACAGGGTGTTCCACCGGCCAGTGCCGGGGGGTGGCTGCGGGTCTTTTGACCCGTCGGTGGAATATCAACGACGATTTTTTCTATCAATCTCTGCCTTTTAGTACAAAAAACAGGATGGAAGTCTCAGAAGGATTCCCTGAATTTACCCTTAAACAGGGCTTGACACGCAAAAAAAATCATATAGGCTGGTAACCGATCAGAAATGACC
>DATHSR010000268.1:0-6150 GCA_035464035.1 Desulfotignum sp.
AACATTGCGGCGGCCACGCCTTTGGTGCTCATGGTGGGCTGGGTGGGGTGGCGGCACAGTTTTCTGATCATTGCCGGGTTTACCCTGGTGCTGGCCCTGGTGTTTCTGGCCGTGATCCGTGACCGGCCCAAAGGTTTTGGAACGGGACCGGGCGACGGGTCAGGCGACAGGCCGGGCAGAGAAACCAGGGCCGATGTCTGTGCGGCAGGTGATGCTGCCGTTCTAAGCCCTGCAGGGGTCGCCGGGACCGGCGTCGGGACGGAAACGGCCGAAAGCACGGCAGACAGGGCCGCGGCAAATGAACGGCCCAGCGTATCCCAGACCCTGGGCCAGGCCTGGGCCCTGTTCCACCGGAAAGACTACTGGATCATCTCTTTGGCCACCTTCTGCCGGTACGGGATTTATGCCGCGGTCCAGGCCCTGTGGGCCGGGCCGTTTCTCATCTATGTGCTGGAACTTTCCCCGGTCACCGCCGGCAACATCCTGTTTCTCATGAGCATCGGCCTGATTTTGGGGTGCCCGCTGTGCGGGTGGCTGTCCGATTCCCTGGTGAAATCCAGAAAAAAGATCATTATTCCCGGCATCGGGTGCATGGTGGGACTGCTGGTCTCGATGAATCAGCTGACGCCGGATACCGGGGTGTGGGTGGTCTATCTGTTGTTTTTCTCCTTCGGCCTGGCCTCGGGGTCCGGCCAGGTGATGTATGCCCATATCAAGGAGCAGGTGCCGCCGGCCAATGCCGGCATGGCCATGACCGGGATCAATTTTTTCACCATGGCCGGGGTGGCCGTGTTTCTCCAGGGCATGGGCCATGTGATGACCCGGTTTTTTCCGGGCGCGTCCCTGACCCTGCCGGCCTTTCACCTGGCCTTCGGGGTGTGCGCCGCCTGCCTGGCCGGCATCGCCCTGCTCTATTGCCTGACCCGGGAGACACTTAAAAAATGAATGCGTTGTCATAAACAAAAGGCCCTTTCCCGATGAATTTAAGCGAAACCGATTATCGGAAAATTATTGAAGCCCTGAACGACGGTCTGTATCTGGTTGACGCCAACCGCATCATCACCTATTGGAACAAGGCGGCTGAGAGGATTACCGGTTTTTCAGCCGATGAGGTGACCGGCCGCTGCTGTGCTGACAATATCCTCACCCACGTCGATGATCAGGGACGGCAGCTGTGCACCGGGATGTGTCCTCTGGCCCTGACCCTTGCCGACAAAAAAATGCGGGAAGCACAGGTCTGGCTGCACCACAAAAACGGCCACCGGGTGCCGGTGCTGGCCCGGATGAGCCCCATCACCGGTGAGGACGGCCGGGTGATCGGAGGTATCGAGCTGTTCACGGATATCAGTTCTTTTGCGGCCAATGAATTGCGGGTGCATGAACTGGAAAAACTGGTGCTTCTGGATCAACTGACAGGTCTGGCAAACAGACGCTTCATTGAAAAGGAACTGGCCGCCAGGCTTGAGGAAAAAAAACGTTACCCGCTCTCTTTTGGGGTTTTATTCATGGACATCGATCATTTCAAATCTTTTAATGACCGGTTCGGCCATGAGGCCGGTGATGCCGTTCTTAAGATGGTGGCCGGCACATTCACCGCCAACACCCGGTCCTTTGACAGCTACGGAAGGTGGGGCGGTGAGGAATTTATCGGCATTATCCGCAATGTGGACAAAACCGCCCTGGAAAGCATGGGAAACCGGCTTCGATTGCTGATTGAAACCACCTATCTTTTCCGGAACAATGAAAAACACCAGGTGACCATTTCCATCGGCGCAACCATTGCCCATGAAGCGGACACCGTTCAAACCCTTGTCAAACGCGCCGACGTGCTGTTATACGAAAGCAAGACAGCGGGCCGCAACCGCCTGACCATTGGATGAATCCGTGACACCGGATATCGGGACGGGGGACCCGGTTTTCAGAGGTGCAACGGCGCTTCTCCTTCCAGGATCTCTCTGACCTTGACGGCCAGGGCGTTTTTGGAGAAGGGCTTCTGGATAAAATTCACATCCGGATCCAGAATACCCCGGTGGGCGATGACATTGGCGGTGTATCCGGACATGAACAGAATTCTGATGCCCGGGCAGACCCGCTGAATCTGCTTTGCCAGATCCCTGCCGTTCATCTGGGGCATGACCACATCGGTGAGCAGCAGATCAATTTCTGCGGCATGGTCTTTTGCCAGTTCCAGGGCTTTGTCCGGACCGGACGCTTCCAGAACCTGGTAACCCAGGTTTTCCAGCATTTTTCTGCCCAGTACCAGGATGGCGGCTTCGTCCTCCACGATGAGGATGGTCTCTCCGCGTCCCTGGGGAACCGGCGCCCGATCGGGTAACGGCGCCGTTGCAGTGACACCCTCATGGCGGGGCAGATAAATCCTGACGGTCGTACCGCCGCCCGGCTCACTGTAGACATTGATGAATCCGTCATTCTGCTTGACGATACCATAAACGGTTGCCAGACCCAGGCCGGTGCCCTTGCCGGCGGACTTGGTGGAAAAAAACGGTTCAAACACATTTTCCAGGGTTTCTTTGTCCATGCCGCAGCCGTCATCACTGACGGCCAGCATGACAAATTCACCCGGCTTGAAACCGGGATGGTCTGCACAATACGCCGGATCAAAAACAGCATGGCCTGTCTCAATGGTGATACTGCCGACCCCTTCAATGGCGTCTCTGGCATTCACCAGCAGGTTGGTCAGAATCTGATCCACCTGGGACCCGTCCATATACACCGGCTTTAAATCAGCACCCGGCTCCCAGACCAGGTGGATGTCTTCGCCGATGAGCCGGCGCAGCATCGTGAGCGCGCCTTCAACGACTTTATTGAGGTTCATCAGTTGGGGCTGAATGGCCTGTTTCCGGGCAAACGCCAGCAGCTGCCGGGTGATATCTGCAGACCGCTCAGCCGCCTTGAGAATCTCCTTAAAGTCTTCATAAAACCGATCTTGAGGGCCGGCTTTCAGCATCCCTATTTCCGAATACCCGATGATCACCCCGAGCATGTTGTTGAAATCATGGGCCACGCACCCGGCCAGCCGCCCCACGGATTCCATTTTCTGGGCCTGGATCAGCTGGGCCTGAAGCTTTTTCTGCTCTTTTTCATGTTTTTTTCGGTCACTGATATCGGTGAACACCACGATATTGATCTTTCCGGTGGTGGCCATGCGGAACTCGATCTCGCGGACGGTTCCGTCTTTGCAGCGGAACGGGTATTCCATGGGTTGAATTTCCGAATGATTTTTTCCGGTGGCCTCGATCACCTGCCGCCATTTGTGCCTGACATTCTCCCTGAGTTCCGGATCCGGACAGGCCAGGTCCCACCACTGGTTGACAGACGGCATATCCGCCAGGGTATAGCCGAACAGGTCCGTGAATTTCGGGCTGACATACAGGGTGTTTTCCTGTTCATCAGACACCACGATGCCCACGGGCGACAGTTCTGCAAAGGTATGGAACCTTTCGGCGCTTTCGCGCACTTCCTGGGTTTTCCGGGTCACCTGTCTGCGAAGTGTCCAGGACCACAGAAACACCGCCACCAGAATCAGCAAAAGCGGGATCAGTGCCATGGCCAGATACCGCAGGGCCCGGATCACCGTCATCTGATCTTCCTGATAAACCCCCAGCCATTTGTCATAAATGCGGCGGTATTCCCCGCTTTGCTCCAGCAGCTTCAACCCTTCGCTGAACTGGGCTGTCAAGGCGGTCTGGCCTTTTTTCACGGCATAGGCATAGTCTCCGGCAAAAAAGTGCCGGCTGCCCAGGGTCAGGTTGTGGAGCCCTTTTTCATCGATCAGGTACAGGGCATTGATACGGGGGACCAGGGCGCAGTCGTACCGCCCGTCCGACAGGGCCTGGAGCACATCCGCCTGGGTTTCCAGAAAAGAGACCCGGGCATCGGGCAGTTCTTTTGCCAGAAAATCCTGCATCACATCCCCGGCCTGGACCACCAGGTGTCTGCCGGCCAGCCCGGCCATTGTTTCCGGGGGGTGCCCGTGGTCCTTATGCACCGCGCTCACGTAATAGGAAACCATGTGGGGCGTTGAAAAATCCAGGGTGCGGCTGCGCTCGTCCGTATAAAACATGCCCTGGACCGCATCGATGTCACCGTTCACCAGTGCCTGGACGGTTTCCGACCAGGGTCCCAGGCGGATCTGAATATCCATGTCCATTTCCCGGGCAATGGCCTGGGTCAGTTCCACGATGAACCCGGCGGGCCGGCCCCGGTCATCCAGAAATTCAAACGGGGGATACCCGTAATCTCCGCCGATGATGACCGGCCGGTCAGACGGCAGTTCCAGGGCTGCAAACCATTTGGCGTGCAGCCGCCTGAAGGTGCCGTCCGCCATGACCAGGGAAAGGCCGTCGTTGAGCAGGGCCAGGGTTCTGCTGTCCCCTTTTGACACGGCAAAACAGAACTCCTGGCGGAATTCCTCAACCGGAAACCGGGTCAATTCCAGGCCGGTGATGCCGTGGGCCTGGATCAGGCGAAGGGCCACCAGCCGCTGGATGAAGACCGCGTCATACCGGCCGCCGGCCAGCTCTTGCAGGGCGGTCTCAAAAGTGGGGCGGGCAATGATATCGATGCCGCGGTCCTCCCGGCGCAGAAACTCTTCGGCATTGTCGCCTGCCATGACGGCGACCTGTTTCCCCTTCAGATCTGTTAAATTCCGGATACCCACCGTGCCTTTGCGGACGACGATGGCGCCGTGAAGGGACATATAGGGGAAGGTAAAATCAAAGAGCGATTCGCGTTCCGGGGTGCGGCCCACCAGGGGCAGGGCATCGATCTCTCCCCGGGCCAGCCAGTCCCTGACATCGTTCCAGAGCCCGGTCCTGAACGTCACCTCCCGGCCCATGGCACCCAGGGCCGCCCGGAGCAGTTCATTGGAAAATCCGTCCACCCGGCCGGCGGCATCCACGATGGAAAACGGCGGGTAATCCACTTCCGCTGCAGACCGGATCACCAGGTCAGGCGGCGGCGACTCCGCCCGGACCTCTCCTCCGGACATGCCGGCCGGCAGAAGCAGCCAGATCAGTACCAGGGTGATCCCGGCAAAACGGCCTGATTCAACTCTGGAAAAGCGTTTTTTCGCCATAACCCGTCGTTCCCTGCTGACTGTAATGTGTAAGTATTATCTTGTAAAATGATTTACACTTTACAGTCAAGTTAAAAAAATTTTATAGTAATCACTTCACCTCAACCGGCTCAGCCACCACAGGAGGACAGCATGCAGATCACACCTGGCAAAACCCGTATCGGATTCATCGGCTTAGGGGTCATGGGCCGCAGCATGGCCGGCCATATCCTGGACAAAGGATATTCCCTGAGTGTGTTCACCCGGACCCGGGACAGTGCCCGGAACCTTCTGGAGAGGGGGGCGGTGTGGGCCCCGTCGGCGGCGGACCTGGCAAAACAGTCCGATGTCGTGGTTTCCATTGTGGGGTATCCGGCCGATGTCCGGGAAATCTTTCTGGGGCAGGACGGGATCCTTGAAAACGCCGCACCCGGGACCCTGGCCATCGACATGACCACCTCGGACCCGGCCCTGGCGGAGACGCTGTACGCGGAAGGGCTCAAAAGACAGGTGCATGTGCTGGATGCACCGGTGTCCGGCGGGGACCTGGGGGCCAGAAACGCCACCTTGTCCATCATGGCGGGCGGGGATGAAGCAGTGTTCAAGGCCGCCCTTCCCCTGCTGAAAGTTCTGGGGAAAAACATTGTGTACCAGGGTGGGGCCGGGGCCGGCCAGCACACCAAAATGGCCAACCAGATCGCCATTGCCGCCGGCATGGTGGGGGTGTGCGAGGCCCTGGCCTATGCCTGCCGGGCCGGGCTGAACCCGGAAACCGTGATGGCCAGCATCGGCCAGGGCGCGGCCGGTTCCTGGACCCTGAACAACCTGGGGCCCCGGATGATCAGCCAGGACTTTGCCCCGGGGTTCTTTGTCAAGCATTTCATCAAAGACATGGCCATTGCGAAAGATTCGGCCCGGACCCTGGGCCTGGACACCCCGGGACTGGACCTGGCAAAGACGCTCTACCAGCAGCTGGCCGAAACCGGGTGCGAAAACGACGGCACCCAGGCCCTGTTCAAACTCTTCAACTAAACTCTAGGGTCAGGCCTTGCATTTTTGATGTTTCTGGGGTC
>DATHSR010000269.1:0-1726 GCA_035464035.1 Desulfotignum sp.
GCGGTGGGAAGCGGTCACCGGCACCCCTTTCTGGACCATGTACGGCCAGACCGAAACCTCGGGCCTGATCTCCTTTTCCCCGTACTTTGAACGGCCCGGGTCGGCCGGTGCCGTCTCACCCCTGGTCCATGTGAAGATCGCCGATGACTTTGACCGGTTTCTGCTTCCAGGTGAAACCGGTGAGATTCTGGTCAAGGGCCCCCTGGTCTTTCAGGGGTACTGGAACGCCCCGGACCTGAACGAACATACCTTCCGGCAGGGATGGCACCATACCGGGGACCTTGGCATGCTCGATGCCGACGGATACCTGTTTTTCAAAGGCAGAAAAGCGGAAAAAGAACTGATCAAACCCGGCGGTGAAAATGTGTTTCCGGCGGAAGTGGAAGCAGCGATCATGCAGCATGAGGCGGTCAAAGAGGTGTGCGTGTTCGGGGTGCCGGACCCAAGGTTCGGCGAAGGGATCAAGGCGGTGTGCCGCCTTCATCCGGGAAAGACCCTCACCGCCGATGAATTGATCCGTTTCACCGGGTCGGTGATCGCCGGCTACAAAAAACCCCGGTATGTGACATTTGTTTCCGATCTTCCCAAAACCGGGGACGGGACCATTGACAGGGAAACCGTAAAGCGGCAGCACACTTGAAAATCAGGCACCCTCAAAAACAGGCTGCCTTTTTTTGATACGTTTTTTCAGCGGCAGGGGCGGATATTTTCCAGTAAACCCACAGCATTTGGACTCTCTATGGCGCATTTAAAAATCTCAGACGTGACGCTTAACTTCGGGGGACTCAAGGCCCTGTCCAACGTGGACATGGCCATCGAGCCGGGGCTGATCACCTCCATCATCGGACCCAACGGGGCGGGAAAAACCAGCATGCTCAACTGCATTTCCGGGTTCTACCACCCCACGAGAGGAAGCATTGTCTACAAGGACAAGGACCTGACCCATGCCTCCCCCCACCAGGTCTCCAACATGGGCATCGCCCGGGCCTTCCAGAACCTGGAGCTGTTCTCCGGACTTTCGGTGCTGGACAATCTCATGCTGGCCCGGCATCAGAACCTGTCCTATTCGCTGCTCCATGCGGTATTCTTCTATGGAAAAGCCTCCCGGGTGGAGGCGGAAAACCGGAAGTTTGTGGAAGACATCATCGATTTCATGGAACTGGAACCCTACCGCAAAAGCCTGGTGGGCAATCTGAGCTACGGGATCCAGAAAAAGGTGGAGGTGGCCCGGGCACTGACCATGGACCCGGACATCCTGCTTCTGGACGAGCCCATGGCCGGCATGAACGTCCAGGAAAAAGAGGACATCGTCCGTTTCATCATGGACATTCAAAAGGAGCGCGATGTCACCGTGGTGCTGGTGGAGCACGATTTAGGGGTGGTGATGGACATCTCCGACCGGATCTATGTCCTGGATTTCGGGGAACTCATCGGGTCCGGCACCCCGGATGAAGTCGCCAACAACCCCAAAGTAATCGAAGCCTATATCGGGGAGGATTGATCACTATGAGTCACAATGAACACCTGCTGAAATTCTCCATCCCCCAGCTGCTGCGGTGGCGGGTGGCCCAGACCCCCAAAATTACGGCTCTCCGGGAAAAAGACTACGGTATCTGGAACACCTATACCTGGGAAGAGTATTATGCATATGTGAGAAAAACAGGCATGGGGCTGCGGGCCATGGGGATCAAAAAAGGGGATACCATCGCCATCATTTCAGACAACA
>DATHSR010000270.1:0-4847 GCA_035464035.1 Desulfotignum sp.
GCATGGCACACAATGGGGCTTTTCTGAGCCTGGCGGAAGATTTTGGTCAACGCGAACACCTGGACCCGTCCCGAGTCCATGATATCGGACAGCACATTTCCCGGCCCCACCGAGGGCAGTTGAAACGTGTCCCCCACCAGCACCAGACCGGCAGACACCGGCATGGCCTCCAGCAGGTGAAACATCAGGGGGGTGTCCACCATGCTGGCCTCATCCACCACCATGACATCCAGGTTCAGCGGGTTGGTGTAATTGTGTTCCACCGTTCCCTGCTCGGCGTCAAACCCCAGCAGTTTGTGCAGGGTAAACGCTTTTTTAGCCGTGGTTTCGGAAAGGCGCCGGGCCGCCCGGCCGGTGGGGGCGGCCAGGACCACGGTCCGGCGCAGTCGCTTGAAAACCTGGCACAACGCCCGCACCAGGGTGGTTTTGCCGGTGCCCGGGCCACCGGTGATCACGGACACTTTCTGTGACATCACCTGGCACACCACCGCCAGCTGCTCATCCGACAGTTTTACGGCCATACCGGAAAGCACCTGTTCAAGAATCTCCTCCCGGCTGATCCCGGGCTCAGGCACCGGCATGGAGAGCAGGGCGAAGAGCCGGTCGGCAATGCCTTTTTCCGCTTTGAAAAGCCGGGTCAGGTAGATCCGGTCATCCCACAGCTGAACCTCGTTCCGGCCTGCCAGGGCATCCAGGGCAGAAACGAACAGGTCCGGCGCCACCCCGGCCAGGCGGGCACAGGCGGCGAACAACTCCGCTTTGGGCGCATATACATGTCCCTCCCCCTCAAAGACAGTGAGCTGACAGAGCAGGCAGGCACACAACCGGTTTTCATCGGTTTTTTCCACCCCTTTGGCCCGGGCCACGGCATCTGCCGCGGCAAATCCGACGGCCGGAATATCGATGGCAATGCGGAACGGATCGGTTTCCAGAATGGTCATGGCACCGGCGCCATAGGTCTTGAGGATCAGTCCGGCATGGGCCACATTCACGTTGTTTTCCTGGAGAAACTGCATGACCCGGCGCACGGCATGGTGGGTGTTCCAGGCTTTGACTATCATCTCCTGCTTGACCTTGCCGATGCCGTCGACCTCCCGCAGTTTTTCCGGCTGGTTCTCTATGATCTCCAGGGTCCGGTCCTGAAACTGGTCCACGATGCGGTCGGCCAGGGCTTTGCTGATGCCCTTGATCAGGCCGGACCCCAGGTATCTGCGGATGCCCGATACCGTAGCCGGCAGTGTGACCTCATAGGTTTCGGCCCGAAACTGGTCCCCGTATCTGGGATGGGAGGCCCACTGGCCTTTCAGGGTCAGGGTCTCGCCTTCGGTCACCCCGGCCAGGTATCCCACCACGGTGATGGGGTCCTGGATCTTTTCCACCCGGATCCGGCACACCGTGTACTGGTTGTCCGGATTCTGGTATGTCAGGCGGGACAGTACCCCTTTGATGGTGATCACGGCAGGGCCTTTTTGTCAGTGATGATCCAGCGGGCCGCAGCCAAAAGGTCTTCGGCATAATGGTCCGGCAACATGCCTTGTGCCGTGAGTGTCTGAAAGGCCTGTCTCCCGTTTCCCGTGGCCACCAGCACGGCCGTGCCGCAGCCGGCGCTTCTGGCCGCCAAGATATCCGTGGCGCTGTCGCCCACCATCAGGGACCGGGACAGATCGATATCATACCGGTCCCTGGCCTGGAAAATCAGGCCGGGCAGCGGTTTGCGGCAGTCACACCCGGCGTCCGGGGTGTGGGGGCAGAAAAAGATATCCAGAATCCGGCCGCCGGCCGCGTCAATTCCCTGGCGCAGTTTATCAAAAATCAGTTCCAGGGTCCGTGGGGTGACCATTTTCCGGCCGATGACGGACTGGTTGGTGATCAGGATGATGTCAAACCCGTGGCGGGTCAGCAATGCAATGGCCTGCCGGCTGCCGGGGATGAAATGAAACGCATCCGGGTGTCTGACATAGTGGGGGGAATCCTGGTTGATCACCCCGTCCCGGTCCAGAAATACCACCGTTGACATACCGCTACTCCGCCACGGTAAAGGCCTGGTCAAACCCGTCTTTTTTAACAAGACTGTCACTGAACCGTTCCGCATCCATGAGATTGGAAAACCGTCCGATGCGGACCCGGTAAAAACGGCCCCGGTGATCCTCATGAATCACGATATGGGCGTTGGGATAGGATCTAGACAGCTTCTCCCTGAAATTGTCTGCATTGGCCTTTTCCTGGAACGCCCCCACCTGAACCGTGAAGTTCCCGGTCCAGTAATCCAGCGCCCTGAACGCCACCGGCTCCTTTTGCGCATACTGCGTGGCAGCCCCCAGGGCCGTCACCTGCACCCGGGCGGTTCCCGGGCCCACCATGCCGATTTTTTGAGCCCCGGTATAGGACAGGTCTATGACCCGGCCGGTGACAAACGGTCCCCGGTCATTGATGCGCACTCTGATTTTCCGGTTGTTTTCCAGATTGTGCACCTCCACCCAGGTGTTCATGGGAAGTGTCTTGTGGGCCGCGGTCATGGCATACATGTCATAGATCTCACCGTTGGCGGTTTTCCGGCCGTGGAACTTTGTGCCGTACCAGGAGGCAACGCCGGTCTGGACAAAGCCGTGGGCGCTGGCAATCGGGGTATACTGCTTGCCGAAAACCGTGTAGGGCCGCTGGGTGGCAGGAATTTTACCCGTGTCTTTGTGGGGCGGGGGCGCAGGCGTTCTGTCACGGGGTACTGGATCGACGGATTTGCCGCATCCGGCATACACCAGGCAGAACAGAATCAGCACGGCCACCCGGGCAACGATGTGCGGTATAAGATTTTTTTTTTCTGTTTTATCCATCATGGGTCAAATGCGTGTAGGATGATATCTTCCATTTTATCGGTAAACGTAAAGCCCATCTGATCCTGGATGTGCCGGGGCACATCCTCCATATCCTTCTGGTTCAGCAGGGGAAGCAGCACCGACCGGACACCGGCCCTGTGGGCGGCAATGATTTTCTCCTTGATCCCGCCCACCGGCAGAAGCTCTCCCCTGAGGGTGATTTCACCGGTCATGGCCAGGCGGGGCCGGACCTTTCTGCCGGCAATCAATGAAACCAGGGCGGCCAGCATGGTGGCTCCGGCAGAGGGGCCGTCCTTGGGGATGGCACCTGCCGGAACATGGATATGGATATCATGGGAGTCAAAAAACGCAACATCCACGCCCAGGTTTCCGGCATGGGACCGGATAAAGCTCAGGGCCGTGGTGGCGGACTCTTTCATGACATCCCCCAGCTGGCCGGTGAGGGTCAGCCCCTTGCTTCCTTTCATGGCCACCGCTTCCACAAACAGGATTTCCCCGCCCACCGGGGTCCAGGCCAGACCCACCACCACCCCGGGGGTGGTGATGCGCAGCGCCAGGTCCGGCATGTGCTGCACCGGCCCCAAATATTCGTGGAGATCCTCCTGGCGGATCTTCAGATGGGTTGCCATCTCTTCTGCAATTTTGGTGGCCACCCCCCGGCACACGGTGCCGATCTGGCGCTCCAGGTTCCGCAGGCCCGATTCCCGGGTGTAGCCGGAAATAATCTTTTTCACTGCCCCGGGGGTGAACCGGATCTGGCCGGCGCTAAGACCGTGGGCCTCCCGTTGTCTGGGAATCAGATACCGGGTGGCAATTTTCTGCTTTTCATCTTCGGTATATCCGTTGAGTTCCAGTATCTCCATGCGGTCCCGCAGCGGGGGGGGATGGTGTGAAGTACATTGGCGGTGGTCAGAAACATCACATGGGAAAGATCGAACGCGACATCCAGGTAATGGTCGGTAAACGAATTGTTCTGCTCGGGATCCAGCACCTCCAGCAGTGCGGAAGATGGATCGCCATGATAGGAGGAGTCCAGCTTGTCGATTTCATCGAGCATGAACACCGGATTTTTCTTCCCGGCTTTCCGGATATTCTGGATAATCCGGCCGGGCAGTGCCCCCACATAGGTTCTGCGGTGCCCCCGGATCTGGGCCTCATCCCTGACCCCTCCCAGAGAGATGCGGACAAATTCCCGGCCCAACGCCTTTGCTATGGACCGGCCCAGGGAGGTTTTCCCGGTACCGGGGGGGCCTGTGAAACAAAGAATCGGACCTTTGGAGTCGTTTTTGAGTTTCCGCACGGCCAGGTATTCAAGAATTCGTTTTTTGGGTTTTTCCAGACCGTAGTGATCCTGATTCAAAATCTGCCGGGCCGACTTGATATCGAGCATGTCACAGGATGCCTTGTCCCAGGGAAGGCTGGTGAGCCAGTCCAGGTAGGTGGATGCCACCACGTACTCCGAAGAGGACGGGTGCATGCGGGACAGCCGCTGCAGCTCTCTTTCCGCTTCCTTCCTGGCCTCCTCCGGCAGCCGGTTTTCTTTGATCAGGGCTTTGTACTCCCGAATTTCCACACTTTCGCTGTCTGTTTCCCCCAGCTCCTCTTTGATGGCCTTGAGCTGCTGGCGCAGATAATATTCCCGCTGCTGCCGGTCCATGTCTTCTTTCACCTGGTTCTGAATCCTGGAGCCCATTTCCAGAATTTCCAGCTGGTCATTGACCAGGCGGGTGACTTTTTTCAGCCGCTGGTTCACATTGATCAGTTCCAGCACCTTCTGCTTTTCTCTGACCGGGGCGTTGATGGTGGATGCCACCATGTCAGCCAGCACATTGGGTTCCTGCAGCGATTTGATCATGTGGGCCATTTCCGCCGGCAGTCCGGGGGACAGATTGACTATTTTTTCATACTGCTCCGCGATATTGGCCATGAGTGCCCGGTTTTCCATGCTCCGGTCCGCGTTTTTGCATGTCAGCACCTCTATCTGTGCCTCAAGATAGGGTTTTCCCTGAAGAA
>DATHSR010000271.1:0-7195 GCA_035464035.1 Desulfotignum sp.
AGGGGTGGTGTACAATGAGATGAAGGGGGCCATGTCCTCCCCGGGCCAGGTCATGGGACGGGCCCTGCTCAAAAGCCTGTATCCGGACACCACTTACAGCAACAACTCCGGCGGCGATCCTTTGGAGATTCCGAAACTGACCTGGGAAGACCTCAAGGCATTCCACAGCCGCTACTACCACCCCTCCAATGCCCAGTTCTACACTTACGGCTGCCTGCCTTTGGAAAAGACCCTGGGCTTTATCCACGATAAAGCATTGACGGCGTTTGAACGCCTGCAGGTGGATTCCCGGGTACCGCCCCAGCCCCGGTGGCAGGCGCCCAGACAGGAAACCTTTTATTATGCCTATGCCGATACGGATACCCTGGAAAAAAATATCAGGGATGTGTGGCCTGGCTGACCTGCGACGCCAACGATTCTTTCGAGGTGCTGGTGCTCACCATTCTTGAACAGATCCTCATGGGCAACGCAGCCTCCCCGCTGCGCAAGGCCCTGATCGATTCCAACCTGGGATCGGCCCTGGCGGACGCCTCCGGGTTCGAGCCGGACAACCGGGACGCCATGTTTGTCATCGGTCTCAAGGACATTGCCAAAGACGCGGCCCAGCAGGTGGAAGCCATTATTTTTTCAACGCTCACAGACCTGGCGGAAAAAGGCATTGACCCGGATCTGGTTGAATCGGCCATCCACCAGATCGAATTTTACAGAAAAGAGATCACCAACACCCCGTATCCTTTCGGCATCAAACTGCTGCTTTCCTTTGCCGGCACCCTGATCCACGAAGGTGATCCTGCGGCGTGCATCAACATCGACCCGGACCTGGACCGGATCAAGCAGGCCGCGGCACAGGGCAAATTTCTCGAAGCAAAACTCAAGACCTATTTTATTGACAACCCCCACCGGGTGCTGTTCACCCTGGCGCCGGACCCGGACCTGGAAGCCGCCACTGACGAACAAACCAGAGAAGAGCTTAGAAAGATTTATCAGCGCCTGTCCAAAACCGATCTGGAAAAAATCAGGCAGGACACCGCCCGGCTCGAACAGCTGCAGGAAACCCAGGAGGATCTGTCCGTACTCCCCACCCTGGAACTGTCGGATGTGCCGCCCCGCATAGAGGTCATCGCTCCGGACCGCCTGGACCGGATCATGCATGCCACCTGTTATGACAAACCCACCTCCGGCATTCTGTATTTTACGTGCCCGGTGGGGGCCGGACATGTGTCCTCCCCGCTGTTTCCCCTGGTGCCGTTTTTCTGCAAAGCTTTTACCAACAGCGGCACCCGCACCCGGTCCTATGTTGAGATGGCTGAAAAAATGGACCGGTTCACCGGCGGGGTGACCCTGTCGCCGTTCTCGGGATCCTATTTTGACCGGGAGGCGGACTCCCATGTATTTCTGGCCCTCCAGGGAAAAGCGCTGGACAGAAATATCCCCCACCTGTTTGATATCATCGATGATTTTGTCCTGGCTTACGGGTTCATTGATCTGGACCGGCTGCGGAACCTGCTGCTCCAGTACCAGGCCGGCATGGAGGCCTCCATTGTGGCCACCGGCCACCGCTATGCCATTTCCCTGTCATCCCGGCACCTGTCCACGGCCTCCCACATCAATGAGATCTGGCACGGCATCGCCCAGTACCAGACCATCAAGCAGATCACCCGGGACCTGACAGATCCGGATGCCGCCCTGCCGGTACTGGAAACGCTGGCAGAAAACCTGAATGCCGTGGCCGGGGCCATCTTGCGCAAGGACAACTTCAAACCGGCCGTCATCGGAAGCCCGGATGCGATCCGCCGGGCGGACAGCGCCCTCGGCCGGATGATTGATGCGCTGACAGACGGGTCCAGACCCGCGTTCTTCACCCCGGACATCCCCAGAGATACCCGGCTTCCCCGGGACGGCTGGACCACCAACACCGCGGTCTCCTTTGTGGGCCAGTCTTTTAAAACCGTGGGCATCACCCATGAAGACGCACCCGGCCTGGCCGTGATCAGCAAAATTCTGCGCTCTCTGTTCCTGCACCGGGAAATCCGGGAAAAGGGCGGGGCCTACGGCGGATTTGCCATCTACAACACCGAGGAAGGGATATTTTCATTTGGCTCCTATCGTGATCCCCATATCACGCGCACCCTGGATGTCTATACCCGGGCCTGTGAGTACATCATGAAAGGGGACTATACCCAGACCGACGTCAAGGAAGCCATTCTCCAGGTGTGTTCGGATATCGACAAGCCGGAAACCCCCGGACCGGCCGCCATGAAAGCCTTTTACAGGGATATCGCCCGGCTCACCGATGAGATCCGCCAGCGGTTCAAGGACCAGCTGCTCTTACTGGACAAGCACCGGGTCCAAACCATTGCCCGCAGGTATTTTGAACTGGACCCCCGGCAAACCGGAATTTCGGTCATCTCCAGCCGGTCCCTGCTGGATCAGGCCAACCAGACCCTGGAAAAACAGGGGCATCCCCCCCTGGCACTGTTCAAAATCTAAGGTGTTTTTTTCAACAGGCCGCTCAGGATCTGGTCGGCGGCTTTGGGAAAGTCCGGCCGCAGCCGGGCGATCTCCAGCGTGTACTGCCCCAGCAGCCGGTACAGGTCTGAAAACTGCGGAAGCTGTGCGTCAATGTCGGCCAGGTGCCGGGCGATGATGGCCGCATCGCCCCGGACCACAGGACCGGTGAGGGCAGTTACGCTGCCCCGGGCGCCGATATTTTTCAGGGTTCCCTGGATCAAGGGTTCCAGAATCTCAAAGGCCCGGGCGTGATCCAGGCCGGCCCGGCCCAGCAGTGTCAACGCAAAATGCTCCACCGTCACCAGGTAATTGGAAGCCACCACCGCCGCAGCATGGTAAAGGGTCTTGGCTTCCGTGGGAATGGTAAAGGGTTTTGCCTGCAATGCTCCCACGATTTCCCGGCCCAGGGCCTGGGCCCGGGGAGTGCCTTCAATGGAAATGTTGATACCCTCAAACGGAGACGCATTGTCCGGCGCGTAAGGGGTGAATGCCTGAAGCGGGTGCAGCGATCCGGTGGCAGCCCCTTTTTTCCTGGCAGATTCCAGAATTTCTGACGACAACGCCCCGGACAGGTGAAACACCACGCTGTTCTCACTGAAAGCACCGGCGGCTGCCATGTGTTCACACACCGGTTCAATGCGGGTATCCGGGGTAGTGATAAAGATGATGGCAGATTCTCCGGCAGCATCAGCCGGATCATCAAACACCCGGCTTTTTCGCACATGGGTTGCCGCGGCCCGGGCCGAATCCCGGGTTCTGCTGGCAAAGGCTGCCGGGCCGTACCCCTGCAAAGACAGAAACACCGCCAGGTTGATGCCCACCCGGCCGCAGCCGATGACACAGAACCGCTTTTCCCCGCTATTTGTATTCATATTCATCCGAAGGGAACCGGCCCTCCTGCACCTCCTGGATATAGGCGGCCACCCCTTTTCCGGCGGCTGCCGCCAGGTTGGCGTATCTTTTGACGAACTTGGGCAGAAACCGGTCATTGATGCCCAGCATGTCATGAAGCACCAGAACCTGGCCGTCGCAGTGGGGACCGGCCCCGATGCCGATGGTGGGAATTTTCAGGGCCCGGGTGATCTTTTCAGAGATGGCGGAAGGGATCCCTTCCAGGACCACGGAAAACGCACCGGCCGCCTCCACATCCCCGGCATCTTTAAGCAGGCGTTCCTCATCCCGCTGGACCTTGAACCCGCCCATCTGGTGCACTGACTGAGGGGTCAGGCCGATATGGGCCTGGACCGGAATCCCTGCTTTGACCAGGGCCGTGATCACCGGGCATACATCTGCCCCGCCCTCCAGTTTCACTGCCGCCGCCCCGGCCTCCTTTAAAAACCGGCCGGCATTTGTGACCGCCGCATCCAAAGACCCCTGAAAGGACATGAACGGCATGTCTCCCACCACCAGGGCCCGGCTGCAGCCGCGGGCCACCATGGCGGTATGATACAGCATCTCATCCATGGTCACCGGCAGCGTGGTCTCTCTGCCCTGAACCACCATGCCCAGGGAATCCCCCACCAGGATGGAATCAATACCCGCTTGATCCAGCATCCTTGCAAAGGGAAAATCATAGGCGGTCAACATGGTAATTTTTTTGCCCTGCGCTTTCATCTTGATCAAGGTCGATGTGGTCACCTTTGACTGCATGGCCTGCCTCCTGAAATTATGGGTCCAAACTGTTTGCCCCCTAACTTAGAACATAACCGGTCAAGTTTCAACCGGGATGTTTTTCTCCATGGTCCCTTCGCCACTGCTGATACCGGTACATGCCGGCCAGGGCCTTGACCGCCCGTTCCGGAGAGGCGAAAAACACCCCTTTGTGGTCCAGGTCATCAAACCGGTAAAGGGTTTTGCTGACGGCATCGGTCAGCAGGCTCACCCCCAGAACAGGTTTGTTGTAGGCGTGTGTCATCTCCACCACATACCGGATATAGTCTGATTCGATTTCCAGTATGGTTTGACGGAAACCGTCTACCTGATCCCGGGTGATGGACGGGTCTGATTTTATTATGGATTCGGCCATGTTATTGACCAGCACGCGTCTGCCATGAATCCCCAGATGGATGACCGCGTCACACCCGTCCCATTTGAGCAGCGCCTCCAGGCAGATTTTGGGCGTATCCGGATTTCCGTCCCCCACCAGGTCCACCGGGTTTCCATGGCTCCAGAAATCCGGGAGCACCCTGTTGAGCCTGTCCACAAGATCATCGGTCAACGGCGGCACCGTCAGCCCGTGTTCGGCGCACAGGTCTGTGGTGATGACGCCCCAGCCGCCCCCGAGGGTCATGATGGCCACCCGGTTGCCCTGGGGCAGGGGCAGAGAGGAAAACACCGCAGACAGGTCCAGCAGCTCCATGGGCTGGTCCACCTGAACAATGCCGGCCTGGCGGCAGGCGGCATCAAACACCCTGGCATCCGAGGCCATGGCCCCGGTATGGCTGGCCGCCGCCTGCCTGCCCCGGTCGGTGCGGCCGCCCTTGAGCACCACCACCGGTTTTTTGCGAGATACCCGCCGGGCGCTGTTGAAAAACCGCCGGCCGTCCTTGACGCTTTCAATGTACAGTACCACGGTGCGGGTCAGCGCATCTATTTCAAAGGCCTCCATATAGTCTTCAATGGTCACCATGGCTTCGTTCCCGGATCCCGAAAACGCCCGGATCCCGATGTCCTGCTGCTCGGCAAACGCCAGCAGCTGGGTTCCCATGTTTCCCGACTGGCACACCAGGGCGGTGGACCCGGGAACCGGGTAGGCATGGGCCGCGCTGCAGTAGAGCTGGGCATGGGGGTTGCACATGCCCATGGTATTGGGTCCCAGCACCAGAATATCGGCCGCTGCCGCCGCATCCACCAGTTCTTTTTCCAGGGCCGCCCCCTGTTCCCCCACTTCCCGGAATCCGGATGTGACCAGCAGCATGCCCTTGACCTTCCGGGCCGCCAGGTCCGGGATCAGATCCTTGACATGCCGGGCCGGCACCGTCACCACCGCCAGGTCCACATCCCCGGGTATATCGGCCACCGAACGGAACACCGGCCGCCCCAGGATGGGGTCGCCCTTGGGATTCACCAGGTATATGCTGCCCTTATAGTTCCGGGACAGGGTGTTGGTGGGCAGCATATGGCCCCATTTGCCGATGGACGCCGATGCCCCCACAAAGGCGATGGACTCCGGATAAAAACAGGCGCCCAGGGTTTTAAGGTCCACCGGGAAGCGGGATTTATCCGTCTCATCGGGCGTCTGGAGCGCAATCAGCCCGTCCACTGCCACCGGCCGGCCGTCCGGCGCAATGATCAGCGGGTTGATGTCGATCTCCCGGATCTGGGGCCAGGCAAGGGCCAGGTCTGACAGTCCCTTGAGTACGGTCTTCAAGGCGGGGACATCACAGGCCGCCTCCCCCCGGAACGCCCCGAGCAGCGCGGCCCCGGGAAAAGAGGCCAGCATGTCGGCCATGTCCGCCGCATCCAGGGGTGCGATTCTGAATACAACCGCCCCAAGGGCCTCGGTGAAAACCCCGCCCAGACCGAACATGATCACCGGCCCGAACTGGGGATCCCTGAACATCCCGGCCACCAGTTCCCGCCTTCCCTGGACCATGGGCTGCACCAGAAACCCTTCCAGGTCCGTGCCGGCCCGGGCCGCCATCTGCCGGGAGGCTGCCTCAACCTGGTCTGGCGAGGTCAGGCCCAGGCGGACCAGGCCGGCTTCTGTTTTGTGCAGCAACCCCGGACCGACGCCCTTGAGCGCCACGGGAAACCCCAGCTTTCCGGCAGCATCCGCCGCCGCCCGGGCGGTTTTGACCGGAATCTCCGCCACCACAGGCATGCCTGCGGCCCTGAAAATCTTTTTGGCATCCGCCTCTGGGAGGGCGGATAATTTTTTTTTAGCGGCGGTCGCCAGAACCTTGGCAATATAACTGTCATCCATGATGAGTCACCCCGTTGAATACAATATCGACAATGCCGGCTGCAGCAGTGCTGACATCAATTTTTCTGTCAAATATCACCTGTTTGAGACAGGTGTGTTCAATGGCCCCGAGAATCACCTTCTGCACCAGATAGGGATCGATATCCGGCCTGAGTTCTCCGGTTTCCATGCCCTGCCGGATGATGCCCAGCAGGGTGCGGGCATATTGCCTTACCATGGCATAGGCCCCGGACTCGAAATAGGACAGGGAATTGCGCACCTCCAGCAGCAGAATCCTGGCCAGTACCCGGTTTTCAGCATAACTGGCCAGGCTGGCAGACACAATGGCTGCCAGTTTCTCGATACAGGTTTCTTTTGTCGCGATCCCGGCTTCTATCCCTTCCTGGAACGCGGTGAAGTGCTGATGGAGTACCTGGTGAAGCAGGTCTTTCTTGTCAGTGAAATACTTGTAGATCAGCCCCTCGGTCACGCCGGCTTTCCCGGCGATCTCTGCGGTGGTGATGGACTGGAAATCCTTTGTTTCCATCAGATGGGAAAATGCGGTCATGATCTTGATTTTCCCCGGTGGTCCGGGTTTGGCACTGCTGTCCATGCTTCCTGCCCTTTTTAAAACATGTGGCACCCAAAGGTGAGTAAAACTTACTTACAATTTTTCTGTCTGTCAAGCCTTGAGGCGAATATCTTCTCAGGAGGGAAAGGACAGGGATGTCATTGTCCATGGTGACCCGGCATATGTGGCTCTTTTTTAAATCCAGGGAG
>DATHSR010000272.1:0-5805 GCA_035464035.1 Desulfotignum sp.
ATGCCTTAAAACAGAAAGACCAGCTGGAAAGCGTGGGCGGCGCCGCCTATCTGGCCGCCATTTCCGATGCCGCGCCCGTGGCGGTCAATGCGGTACACTACGCCCGGATCATCCGGGGCAAAGCCGCGTTGCGCCTCATGATCGATGCCGCATCAAAGATCATCCAGCGCTGCCTGGCAGACAAGGGGGATGTGGAAGATACCATCGACTTTGCCGAGTCCGCCATTCTCAAGATATCAGAAAAAAAATCCGGCGGGTCATTCCGGCCCTTAGGGGAACTGATCAATCTGAACATCGATCACCTGGAGGAACAGCAGGGAAAAGACGGGGGCTTGTCCGGGCTTTCCACCGGATACATCCGGCTGAACAAAATCACCTCGGGTCTTCAGAAATCAGACCTGATCATTCTGGCGGCCCGGCCCAGCATGGGAAAAACCGCCTTTGCCCTGAACATTGCCAGAAATGTGGCGCTGGAAGCCCAGAAACCCGTGGCGGTCTTCTCCCTTGAAATGTCCAATGAACAATTGTCCATGCGGCTTTTGACCGCTGAGGCCCGCATCGATTCCAGCCGGCTGCGCACCGGCTTCATCAGCCAGGAGGACTGGCAGAATGTCACCGATGCCGCCGGCATGCTCAATGAACTGCCGATTTTCATCGACGACACCCCCAATATCACGGTGATGGATGTCCGGGCCAAGACCCGGAAGCTTCACCAGAAACACGGTGAACTCGGGCTGATCATTATCGACTATCTCCAGCTCATGAAAGCGCCGTTCAACTCCGACCGGCGGGACCTTGAAATCGCTGAAATCTCCCGGGGCCTCAAGGCCCTTGCCAAGGAACTGGACATCCCGGTTCTGGCACTTTCCCAGCTCAACCGGATGCTCGAACAGCGGGGAGACAAGCGGCCCATGATGTCGGATCTGAGAGAATCCGGGGCACTGGAACAGGATGCGGATATCATCGCCTTTATCTACCGGGATGAAATCTACAACAAAGAACCGGACAACCCCAAAAAAGGCACTGCGGAAATCATTGTGGCCAAAAACCGCAACGGCGCCACCGGTACGGCCCTGATGCACTTTCACGAACAGTATACCCGGTTTGAGGAGCTGGCACCCGACGGGTACCGGGAATTTCAATGAACACACCTGTCTACGGCAATCTGGCCGGCCTGCGCAACACCCAGATCAAGCGCCTGGAAGCCCTGTATTCCCTCAAGTCCCCCCCGGAATATATCATCAGTTTCGACATTGCCGCCGAACTGGCAGCGATCAGTCATGAGATCCGGCGGCAGATCGGGCTGCTGGTGGACCGGAACGGAAAAATTGTCTGTGTCATTGCCGGAGACCCCCATTGCATCGTCATTCCGGTCACCCCGGATCATCCGGCCGTCCCGGGCCGCCTCAAGGGGCTGCGGTGCATCCATACCCATCTGAAGGACGAACCGTTGACCCGGGATGACCTCACCGACCTGGCCCTGCTCCGCCTGGATTACATGACGGTCATCTGCCTGACCCCGGACGGCCGGCCCGGACCGGTGTATTCCGCCCACATCCTGCCCGATGAAACAAAAGACCCCTTTCAGGTGATGCCGCCGGCCACCCCGGCCGACCTGAACATCGACTGCATGGCCCGGATCATGGCCCTGGAGGCCGAACTGTCCCGTAAAAACGCCCTGCACCGGCCGGCCCTGGGCCTGGAAAATGCGTTTCTGATCAATGCGGTCACCCAGGGTATGGACGACGCCCACGCCGCCATGGAGGAACTCAAAGAACTGTGCCGGACCAGCCGGATTACGGTCATTGGCAGTGCCATCCAGCGCAGAAAACTCATAGACCCCAAATTTGTTGTGGGAAAAGGCAAACTGTCTTCTCTGGTGATCACCGCCATCCAGAACCATGCCACCATGCTGATATTTGACCGGGAACTGTCCCCCTCCCAGATCCGGTCCATTACCGATTTTGTTGAAATGAAGGTGATCGACCGGACCCAGCTGATTCTGGATATTTTCGCCAAACAGGCCAAATCCAGGGAGGGAAAACTTCAGGTGGAACTGGCCCAGCTCCAGTACCTGCTACCCAGGCTCATCACCAAGAACACGGCCATGTCAAGGCTCACCGGCGGGATCGGCGGCCGGGGCCCTGGAGAGACCAAGCTGGAAATCAACCGACGCCGGGTCAGGGACCGTATCACCCGGCTGAAAACGGAAATTGCAAAGATCCGCAAGCAGCGAAATCAGCAGAAAGCCAGACGCCGCCAGAACAACCTGCCCATCATTTCCATTGTGGGATATACCAATGCCGGCAAATCCACGCTTCTCAACACCCTGACCCAGAGCAATATTATCGCGGCCAACCGGCTGTTCGCCACCCTGGATCCCTCCTCCAGGCGCCTGCGGTTCCCCAGGGATACGGAAGTCATCATCACCGACACCGTGGGGTTTATCCAGCACCTTCCCAAGGAGTTGATGGAAGCGTTTCACGCCACTTTGGAAGAACTGGCTGAAGCGGACATCATTCTTCATGTGGTGGATATCAGCAATCCCCGGTATATGCAGCAGAAACAGTCGGTGGAAGAGATTCTCACCCAGCTGGACCTGGACAGGATCCCGGTCCTGCATGTGTTCAACAAAATGGATCAGGTGACATTGTCCGACTTTGACAATCCCTGGCTGCTCAATGAAGGGGTGTGTGTGAGCGCCTTAGACAAACAGAGCCTGACGGTTCTGGTGGAAAAGCTGGAATCCATGATCGCGCTGCCGCAATCCAATTAAGGGTTGACCAATAGTGTTTTTTGCTTTACATATACTGTCACTTTCAGACAACGCAGACCACAGATGCACAACAGGACGGTAAAAAAACCTTGATGATCACCGACGGCCAAGAAAAACAGGACAGCCTGGACACCCCGGAATGCTTTGGTGAGTTCAGCAAAACCAACCGGCTTTGTCTCACCTATTGCGCGGTTTCCATCACATGCTGCCTGATCCGCAGCACCCATCCGAAAACAGGGCTGCTGGAAAAACTGCTCATCCACAACCAGTATGCGCCCAAGCCCCATTAAGCGCCCCCGGACATACCCCGCTTTCTTCTTCTTTTTTTGATCAGGAAAAAATTTTCCCAGGATTCAGGATCTGCCGGGGGTCAAACACGGCCTTGATCTGTTTCATGATCTCCAGCTCCACCCGGCCGATTTCCCAGGAAAGATAGGCTTTTTTGGTAAGTCCTATTCCGTGTTCGCCGGTAATGGTTCCCCCCAGCGCCAGGGTGGCTTCAAAAAGTTGATCCACGGCTTTTTTGGCCTGTGCGGTCTGAGCGGCATCGGTCTTGTCGTACATGATGTTGCAGTGGATATTGCCGTCCCCGGCATGGCCGAAACTGACGATGGTCAGCCCGGATTCCTTTTGGATCGCCTTGATCTGCGCCACCATGTCCGGAATTCTGGATATGGGCACCACGATGTCCTCGTTGATCTTCTGGTTGGCGATTTTATAGAGTATGGGAGACAGCGCTTTTCTGGCTTCCCACAATGCAGCGGCCTGGACCGGGTCGGATGCCATGCGGATCTCAAGGGCATGATACCGGTTGCACACGGAGGTGATCTGGGCGGTCTGGGCCGCCACCGTGGTTTCATCGCCGTCCAGCTCCAGGATCAGCAGGGCCCTGGCCTGGTCCGGCAGGTCAAACCGCAGCTGATCCTTGACCAGAAAAAGACTGGCTTCATCCAGGTATTCCACAGACCGGGGAATCACGGACCGGCGCATAATGCCGGACACGGTCCGGGCAGCGGTTTCCATGTCATCGAAACACACCGCCAGCGTGGCGACGCAGGCCGGCTTGGGCAGCAGCCGAAGGGTAATTCGGGTAACCACGGCCAGGGTGCCTTCAGACCCCACAATCAGACGGGTCAGGTCATATCCGGCCACCCCCTTGGCAGTGGTCACCCCGGTACGGATGATCTCCCCGCTGGGCAGCACGGCCCGGAGCCCCAGAACATAATCCCTTGTCACCCCGTATTTCACGGCCCGGGGGCCGCCGGCGCACTCCCCCACGTTGCCGCCGATGGTGCACACGGCGGCGCTGGCGGGGTCCGGCGGATAAAACAGGCCCCGGGCCTCCACTGCAGCGTGAAGATGGGACACGATCACCCCCGGCTCCACCGTGGCGGTGAAATTATCCGTGTCGATGTCCAGGATCTGATTCATACGGGTGAGGGCCAGCACCAGCCCTCCCTGCACCGGCACGGCACCGCCGGTCATGCCGGAGCCGCTCCCCCTGGGAATCACGGGAATTCTGTTTTCCCAGGCCAGTTTCATGATACCGGCCACCTGGGTTTCTGATGCCGGGAACACCACCGCATCCGGCATAAAAGCGCGGGCCGGGGCCGCATCATAGGAATAACAGACCAGATCTTCGGGTTTCCGGGTCACAAACCCGGGGCCCACCTGCTGTTCGAGCTGCCGGTATACCGCAGCACTGATACCCATCTAGAATTTGCCTGATTCGATTTTTTTGGACAGGTACTGTACCTGTTCATACAGCACCCCTTTTTGACGAAGCTCTTTTTCCACGGCGTTCACTGAATACAGTGCGGTGGCATGGTACCGCCTGAAGCTGGAGCCGATCTTTTTGATGGGCTGGTCCGTATACTTTCTGGACAGAAAAATGGCCACCTGCCGGGGCTTGACAATCTGTTTTTTTCTGGATTTGGAAACCAGATCCTGCTCTGTGATGGCATATTCCCGGCACACCAGTCGTTTGATCCCGTCAATGGTCACCTGCTTTTTATGCTTGCAGATATTGGCCAGTACGCTTTTGGCCAGTTCGATGTCGATATGGCGCCCCAGCAGCTGACCTTTGGCGACAACACCGAACAGACCGCTTTCCAGCTGCCTGACATCATCGCACAGTTCCTGGGCGATATATTCCGTCACTGCGGTGGGAATGACGCAGTTGAGGTTTTTTGATTTCTTCCTGAGAATTTTCACCCGGGTCTTGAAATCCGGGGCCTTGATTTCCGTTACCAGGCCCATGGTGAGCCGGGATCTGAGCTGCTGATCCAGCTTGGGAATATCATCGGGCAGATCACACCCGGAAAAAATGATTTTTCGGTCGGCATCCAGCAGATAATCCAGGGTGACCGCCAGTTCCTTCTGGGTCGCTGTTTTGCCCGACAGAAAATGCACATCCTCTAAAATGAGCACTTGACATTTTCTGCGGTATTTTTCCTTGAACGCATCAATGGTGCTGTTTTTCAGGGCAAAAATCATCTCATTGGTAAAATCTTCTGCGGTCACATAATACACCCGCAGCGCGATCCGGTTGGAAAGGACGTGGTGCCCCACCGCCTGTGACAGATGACTTTTGCCCAGGCCGGTTTTGCCCAAAAGATAGAGCATGCCCGCACCGTTCATTTTTCCCTGGGCCAGGGACAAAGATGCGGAATAGGCAAAACTGGAGTTGTCCCCCACCACAAAGTCATCAAACGTGTACCCTTTCTTGAGCATTCTTCCGCCGTTGAACCGCGGGTCAAACCCGGGCAGGCATGCCTGGGGTTGCTTTGATCTCACGGAAGCGGCCGGAAAGGTGCCGGTGCATTTTGCATCCGGAGATATCCGCGGTTTAAACGCAATGCGTAGCGGCTGTCCCAGTTTGCTGAACTCTTTTTCAAACAGGTCCAGGTAATTGTCCTTCAACCGCTTGATAAAAAATTCATTGGGGGTGGACAGACACAAACAGTCGTCCTGGCAGGCCATCACTTCGAGGGGATCGATCCACATCCGGAAACTGTGATCAGGGATTG
>DATHSR010000273.1:0-3556 GCA_035464035.1 Desulfotignum sp.
GAGGGGCTGCAGCGGTGATCGCCCAGAAAAACCCTGGTCATCTGGACCGGGTCTTTTTGACGGACAATTCCCGGAAGGCTGCCGGTGCCATCGCTGCCCGGTTCTATGATGATCCGTCCCGGGACATGACCCTGGTGGGCGTCACCGGCACCAACGGTAAAACCACCATCACCTATCTGCTGGAAAGCATTTTTACGGCGGCAGGCTTCCGGTGCGGCGTCATGGGCACCATCAATATCCGGTTCAACGGCAACACCTGGGACAACCCCGTCACCACACCGGATGCCCTGATGATCCAGCGCACCCTGGCCGGCATGAAACAGGCGGGCATCACCCATGTCATCATGGAGGTGTCCTCCCACGGCCTGGACCAGTTCCGCGTGGATGGATGCCGTTTCGATACAGGGATATTCACCAATCTGACCCAGGATCACCTGGATTATCATCCTGACATGGATGCCTATTTCCAGTGCAAAAAGCGGTTTTTTACAGACCTGCTTGTCCCATCGGGCACCATTGGTTCTGCCGCTGCTGTAATCAATGTGGACGACCCGTGGGGCAGCAGACTGGCGGACATGCTGCCTTACCCGGTCCTCCGGGTGGGCAGCACAAACCGGGCCGATATCACCGCCACAGATATCATTGATACCATCCAGGGAATCAGCGGCCGCATGGTTCTGAAAACAGAGCAAGTTCCCTTCACCTCGCCCCTCACAGGCAGGTTCAACCTGGAAAACATTCTGTGCGCCGCTGGTGCGGCCCATGGCCTGGGCGTATCACCGTCCCACATCCAGCAGGGGATATCCCGCTGCACGGGCATCCCTGGGCGTCTGGAAAAAGTGGCCGCTTCATTGAACCGGCATCTGTTTGTGGATTATGCACACACCCCCGATGCCCTGGAATCGATTCTCAAAACCCTCAAGCAGCGGACACCCGGCCGGCTCATCACTGTTTTCGGCTGCGGCGGGGACCGGGACCGGGCCAAACGGCCCATCATGGGAAAAATTGCCTGCAGATACAGTGATGTGGTCATTGTCACCTCAGACAATCCCAGAAGCGAAGATCCGGAAAAGATTGTCACCGACATCATGGCTGGAATCAAAGAAACCGGCATGCCGGTGCTCAGATGGCCCTGTTTGACGGAAAACGGCATCTCCGATGCATCAGACCTTAAGGGCGTCATCCGTCAGGTGGACCGGAAACAAGCCCTGGCCACGGCAGTTCAGCTTTCCCGGCCCGGAGATGTGATCGTGGCCGCCGGAAAAGGCCACGAAACCTATCAGATCACCAATACGGGCACCATCCATTTTGATGACAGAGAACAGTTGAAAGCAGCCTGCGACACCGTTGCCGCAGGATTCGCTCCCATCCCCTGGACCCGGACCGATCTTGAAGCTGCGTTAGGTGTCTCTCCGGTTGAAGACCGCCTGGATCTGGACACCGTTTTTTCCGGCATCAGTACCGATTCCAGAACCATCCAGTCCGACGAAGTGTTTCTGGCGCTGACGGGAGAAGCCTTTGACGCCCACGAGTTCATACCCGGTCTTGCCTGCCGGGGGATTGCGGGCTTTGTGGCAAACCAGGGCTTTGGCAGCCGGCCGGCAGCACCCTTGGATAACCGGACCGGACCCCTCCGGTATCTGCTGTTCGAGGTTCCCGACACCCTGTCGGCCCTGGGAAAACTAGGCCGGCATCAGCGGCTGCGATCCGGGACAAAGGTGCTGGCCATCACCGGATCCAACGGCAAGACCACCACCCGGAAAATGACCCAGAAAATTTTTGAAACCACCTTTGACACGCTAGGCACCCGGAAAAACTTCAACAACGAGATCGGGGTGCCCAAAACACTGCTGTCTCTTTCCCGGGCCCACCAATGGGCGGTGGTTGAGATGGGCATGAACCAGCCTGGAGAGATGGAGCGGCTGTCCGCCATCGCCTGTCCCGATATCGCCCTGATCACCAACACCGCCGGTGCCCACCTGGAAGGGTTGAAAACCCCTGACAATGTGGCCGTTGAAAAGGCCCATATTTTTGATCATGCCCGCAAAGGCAGCACAGCCATCCTTTTCAGGGATGACCCCAGATTTCAAATACTCAGAGGCCGGGCGGAACGCAACCCGGATATCGGGCAGATCCTGTCCTTTGGTACCGGTGACACTGCCGATGTTTTTGCCACCGACATCCGGGTGACGGACAGGATGGTCCGCTTTCTTGCCCATATCATGGGAGAAAAGGCCTGGTTCCACCTGAATTCTCCGGCCCGGTTCATGGTTTTCAATGCCCTGGCAGCCCTGACGGCAGCAGCAGCCGCAGGCATCCGGATCCCGGACATGCAGGCAGGCCTGACAGCTTTCACACCGGTGTCCGGAAGAATGAACATCCAGACCCTGAACGGCGGCATCCACCTGATTGACGACACCTATAATGCCAACCCGGATTCCGTGACTCAGGCCTTGAAAACCCTGGCGGAACAGGCAGCCGGATCCGCACCCGGCAATCCCTGCCAGACCATAGCCATACTCGGGGATATGCTGGAACTGGGCAGCGACAGTGCGCAGCACCACCTTGAAGTGGGAAAGACCGCAGCCCGGCTGGGAATCAGCCGGTTGTACCTGTTCGGGCCCCTGAGCCGCCACACCGCCCGGGGCGCCCTGGAAAATGGCATGCCCGGCGACCGGATATACCATGACACCAAAACACATATTGCGGACCATGTGTTGACCCAGGCCCGCCAAGGCGACTGGATTCTGGTCAAGGGATCCCGGGGAATGGCCATGGAAACCATAATTCTTGACTGGAAAAAACAGATGGCCGGTGCCCCCCCGGAAAGAAAAAAAGGATTGATCCATGTTTTATGAATTTTTATACCCGCTTCACGATCAGTTCACCTTTTTGAATATTTTCCGGTATATCACCTTCAGGACCATTTACGGGGGACTGACCGCCTTTCTGATCTGTTTTCTCTTAGGCCCCTATGTGATCCGCAAGCTGACCCAGATGCAGATCGGTCAGGTCATTCAGACCGACGGCCCCCAGACCCACCTGGGCAAACAGGGCACCCCCACCATGGGAGGCATTCTGATTCTGTTTTCTGTTTTCGTGGCAACGGTTTTCTGGGGCAATCTCACCAATCACTACATTTTTATCCTGCTGCTCACCATTCTACTCTTAGGGGCCATCGGATTTGTGGATGACTTTCTGATGCAGATCAAAAAACGGAACATGGGTTTCACCGCCAAGGGCAAATTTTCCATCCAGATCGTCTGTGGGCTGATGATCAGTCTGCTGATTTACCTGAGTCCGGATTTCACCACCACCCTGACCGTCCCGTTTTTCAAAAACTTTTCCCCGGATCTGGGGATCTGGTACATCCCGTTTGCCTGCCTGGTCATTGTAGGGGCCTCCAATGCCGTGAACCTCACTGACGGACTGGACGGTCTGGCCATCGGTCCGTTCATCGTGGCATCGGTCACTTACATGTTCTTTGCCTATGTGGCCGGCCATCACCAGTTTGCCCAGTATCTGCATGTGCGGCACATCGCGTCCGCAGGGGAGA
>DATHSR010000274.1:0-9429 GCA_035464035.1 Desulfotignum sp.
TCCAGATCCTCAAGGCCCTGGGATGCGCATCGGTCATTGCCGTGGTTATCAACCAGGAGCGTCTGGACACCATGCTCAGGAACGGGGCGGATTTTACGGTGAACTCCATGGGCAAGACCCCCAGAGAAGTGTCGGATCAGATCAAGGATTTCCGAAAGGAAAAAGGGCTGCCCGGATTCGGCTGGAAGATATTTGAAGTGTCCGGCACCAAACCGGGTCAGGAACTGGGTCTGTCGCTGCTGAGCTTTACCGGCAAGATGATGGTGGTGGGGTTCGGGCCCCACAAGGTGGAATATTCCATTTCGCGGCTCATGGCGTTTGATGCCGAACTCATCGGCACCTGGGGGTGTCTGCCTGAATATTATCCGTCGGTACTGGGCATGATCACCAGCGGGAAAATCAATTTCGAGGAGTTTGTCCAGACCCGTCCCATGAGCACCATTGCGGAAAGTTTTGATGAGGCCCACAAAAAGTCACCCGATCAGCGTATCGTTCTGGTACCTGATTTTTAATAGTTTAATTATGAATTTAACAACAAGGATTTATCTATGAAACTGGAAGGAAAAAAAGCCATTGTGACCGGCGGCAGCCGGGGGATCGGTCGGGCCATTGCCCTGCTTTACGCAAAGGAAGGGGCCGATGTCCTGGTGAACTACCACTCCAATGACACGGCGGCAAGGGAAACCGTTGCCGAGATCGAAAAACTGGGCAGAAAAGGGGTGGCCGTGGCAGCGGATGTGGCCTCCTACAAAAGCGCCCAGAACATGGTGGAAGAATGTGTCAAACAGCTGGGAGGCGTGGATATCGTGGTGAACAACGCCGGGGTGTCCAGACCGTCCATGCTGTTGAAAATGACCGAAGAAGACTGGGATGCCATCATCGACATCCATCTGAAGGCTGCTTTCAACACCACCCAGGCTGCCGGCCGCCACATGAAGGAGCAGAATTCAGGCCGGATTATCAACGTGATCTCCACCGCCGGCATTTTCGGCACCATCGGCCAGATCAACTATGCCTCCGCCAAAGCCGGCATCATCGGGTTTTCCAAATCCGCCGCCCGGGAGCTGGGACGGTACAACATCACCGTGAATGTCATCTGCCCGGGGATCACCAACACCGAGATGACCGGCAAGCTGCAGTCTGATGAAAAACTGCGCAAGATTTATGAAGGCCGGATCCAGCTGGGCCGGTTTGCCGATCCTGAAGAGATCGCACCGGCATTCGTGTTCCTGGCCTCGGATGATGCCTCTTACATCACCGGCCAGGTTTTGGGCGTGGATGGCGGGTATATTGGATAGGCAGAAAATCATCAAATAATAATAACAAGTTTGAGAGAAGGAGGAACCCATGGCATTAGAGTGGATGCCCAGAGACAATGAGCCCAAGGATCATTCGCTGCACAGAAATCCTTATTGGAGCAACGAAGCCCCTGGCGTGATATTCGAAAAAAAACCGCTGACCGATCCGGCCGGCAAGGTGGTGGAAGGGCTGTATGTGGCCTGGATCACGTTGAACAACCCCAGGCAGTACAACTCCTATACCACAGACATGGTCAAGGGCGTGATCGCGGGATTTGAAAACGCCTCACTGGACCGGAGCGTCATTGCCGTGGTATTTACCGCGGTCGGTCCGTATTCCTTCTGCACCGGCGGTAACACCAGGGAATATTCCGAATACTACTCCCGGCGGTGTGATGAATACGGCCAATACATGGAACTGTTCAACCACATGGTGGATTCGATTTTAACCTGCCATAAACCCGTGATCTGCCGGGTCAACGGCATGCGGGTGGCCGGCGGCCAGGAGATCGGACTGGCCTGCGACCTGGCCATTTCATCAGATCTGGCCGTTTTCGGCCAGGCAGGTCCCAAACACGGGTCATCTCCGGCCGGCGGATCCTCCGACTTTCTTCCCTGGTTTCTGACCATGGAAGATGCCATGTGGAACTGCGTGTCCTGTGAGACGTGGTCCGCCTACAAGATGAAGATGAAGGGCATGATCACCAAGGTGGTGCCGGTATTGAAAATCGACGGCAAATGGGTGAGAAACCCCATGATCGAAACCGACAATTTCATCAAGGACGGTGAGATTGTTTACGGGGAGTACAAGACCGGCGATGCCCTGGCAGAGGGCAAGGCCCTGGTGAAGCAGCATCAGGCCAATGCGGATTTCGAGCTGCTGGACAAGGAGGTGGACAAGGTGATCTGGAAGTTCGCCAACCTGTTCCCGGCCTGCCTGGTGAAATCCATCGAAGATATCCGCCAGAAAAAGAAATTCTTCTGGGATACCATGAAAAACGACCACCGTCACTGGCTGGCCGCCAACATGAGCGGTGAGGCGTTCCTGGGCTTCGGGGCCTTCAACACCAAGAAGATCACCGGCCAGGATACCATTGATTTCATCAAGTTCCGCCAGAACGTGGCAGCAGCCCGTGACTGGGATATGGAGATGTTTGCCGAAGTGATGGGCAAACCCAAGGAATAACCCCACTGCGGGGCCCGATTGTGGGGTCAGGTCTGCCTTATTGCCGTTAATCTGCTGGCAGCAAAATAACGGCAATAAGGCAGGCCTGACCCCCTTTTTTTTACAGGCGGATATGGATATACCCGCCCCGGCCGTATCCGAACAGATGAAACAGATGCAGGTAATCGGTGGAAACGGCCCGGTAGAACCGGTTGAAGGAAACCGTGTACGGATGGGGATGTGACGGGTCCACATCCAGCATCGTTACACTGCCCGATGCTGCATCAAATCCCCCTACCGGTGAAATATGAGGGATGTTCAGATCCGGGACCAGGGATCCCTGGTCAAAATGGGCGATGAGAATACGGTCTCCCCGGGTTTCAAACGCGTGGAGCCGGGACCACAGGGTTTGCCGGCACGCCGCCGCCTCAACGGGATCCCGGGTGGCCTGCACCACCGTGACCCCGCCGTGGGCGACATTGAAAGCCGCCAGACTGGCATCCACCACCTGGCCGAGCACCGGCAGGGGCAATCCCCGCCGTCCCTGATACCCGTCAGGCCCCATCCTTTCCTTCCAGTGGGCCGTGGTGACCCGGTTGAGCAGATCCTGCTGGGTGACCGGGGTTTCAGCCAGGCGGCCCTGTATCTCCAGCAGGGTGTTTACGACACAGGCCACGGATGCGACGGAACAGGAAGATTCGTGAAACTGTTTGACATGGTGGCGGTAGAGCCCGTCTTTTACACGGTTTCCGGATGGCTGCCGGAAAGGACGGGTGATTTGCGCCCTGTCAGGGCCGAATCCGCCGGTTCTTGAAATGCCGTGAAAAAAATACCGCAGATACAGTACACTGCGCATGAGATATATGATATGTTTCATGGGCAATTTTTTATGTGTCGGATGGCGTGCATGGGTATGTATACCATTCAACCGGGCAGGGAATCAATGGGCCGGCGGCAAAAATACCATCAGGAGATCAACCACAGAAAATGCAGCAAAACAAGAAGTTGGATACCGCCGCCTTTGGCGGGGAAGGCTGGTGCCCGAGAACCCGGTCCCATGCCATGGAAATCGGGGATGTCTGGGCCGGCTGCGGCATAGACAGCGAATGGAAACCTTTGAAAGCCGTGCTGGTGCACCGGCCAGGCCCGGAACTGATGGTATCCCCGGACCAGGTCAATGCATTGCAGCTGGCCGCCCTGCCGGACCTGGAAACGGCCCGGGCCGAGCATGACCGGATGGTCGCACTGTATGAAGAGAACCAGGTGGAGGTAAAACGGGTGGTGCCGGGTCAGGCGTTTTTGCCCAACCAGCTGTATTGCGCCGATCTTCTGGCCATGACCCCCCAGGGGGCGATCCTGGCACGTCCGGCCTCCACGGTGCGGGCCGGCGAGGAGCGGTGGGTGGCAAAAACCCTGGGGATGCTGGGCGTTCCTGTGCTCAAGACCCTTACCGGCACGGCCACCTTTGAGGGGGCGGACCTGATGTGGCTGGATCCTGTCACCGCTGTCATCGGCCGGGGGCTGCGCACCAACCAGGCGGCCATCGACCAGATCACCTCGCTGCTGGCGGAGATGGGCATCATCACGCTGGCATTTGATCTGCCCTTCGGCACCATGCATTTCATGGGCATGCTCAGAATAGTGGACCGGGATCTGGCCTTAATCTGGCCGTACCGGACGCCCTACGGCCTGGTGACCGCTTTAAAGGATCGCGGGTTCCGGGTAAAGCCCCTGCCCAGTGAGGTTGAAGCCGTCTCCGGCATGGCTTTCAATTTTGTGGTGCTGGGGCCCGGAAAAATCATGCTGCCTGCCGGGAACCCGCAGACCCTTGCCGCCTTTGAGGCCATGGGAATCCACTGCATCCCGGTGACGGTGGATGAATTGCAGAAAGCCAACGGCGCCATGGGATGCATGACCGGCATCCTGCAAAGGGAAATGGAAAAATCAACCTGATTTTCCGGTGACTGATAAAAAAACCCGTGATTAAATATTGATTTTGTTGCCAACAATTTATATAGATCATGTGACATGAAAAATGGACACAGGCCCGGCTGACAATTTTTTGGCGGTGGGAATACCTGATGAATATCACACACTGGAGGAACACGATGAAATCATATGCGCGTTTGGTTTGCTGCATTGTCGCACTGATGGTACTGTTGGGCCAGCACCTGGTATTGGCTGAAAAAGAACCGGAACAGCTCATGCTGCCCACCGGCATCATGACCCTGACCGCCCCGCCGGACGCTGAACGGGAACCGCAGCTCTCACCGGTGGTGTTCCCCCATTCACTGCATTTTTCCTATTCCTGCAAAGACTGCCATCATGAATGGGACGGCACCGGTCCTGTGCAGAGCTGTGCTGCGGCCGGATGCCATGAAAATCTGTGGGCCGCTGCTCCCGGTACCACACCGCTGGGGGAAAGAAGAATCAAATCCCTGACAGGCGCCTATCATCAGACATGCCGGGACTGCCACCGCAATGAACTGAAGACCCAGAAAGCGGCTGGGAGAAAAAATATATCGACCGGACCCATCTCCTGTGTGCGCTGCCACCCGGAACCCCATGCCGAGCCGGTCGACACGGTTGAATGGATGCCCGTCCCCTTAGGCACCCTCACCATTTCTCCCCCGGAAGAGGTGGCTGACAAACGGCCGGCGGTTCAATTTCCCCACGGGCTTCATTTTGATTATGCCTGCCAGCTGTGCCACCATGAGTGGGATGGGGAAAGCGATATACAGGGGTGCATGACCGAGGGGTGCCATGATCAGTTTGAACCGGATCCCGCCACCCGGAATATCAATGATCCGGCCAATGTGTACTATTATCTGGCCGCCTATCACAACACCTGCCTGCCGTGTCACCGGGAGACGACACAGGAACGCACCGCCCTGGAAAAAGCCGGCATCACCAACCCGGATGATCTGCCCGCAGCCGGACCGGTGACCTGTATCGGATGTCATAATTAGCCCGGGCGGTCATGCCCTGAAACCGATGGTGCTGTCCCGGCAGGGCAACGGGTCCTGCCGGGCCTTATGAGGGGTCCGGCCCTTCCTGCTGACGGATTTTATGGGACGTGCCGTCCAGGATCAGAAACAGCTGCTCATCTTTTTCAACTATCCGTCTGGACAGCTTGAGCAGGGCCCGCTGGGCGAACTTGATGCGGTGTTCCGGGGTCTGAAGGTACAGATTGTCGTTCCAGGTGAACAGCTGGGACGGCGCCAGGGGGAGCGTCTCGGTGGTGTTGAGCACCAGGGTGTCCGTACCTTTGAGATCAAACACAAAAAGGGCCGTATCCTCATAGGGAAAATACACCTTTTCCTCGCACCCGTCCCGGATCTGGAAGACATGATATCCCTGATCATCCTTGCGGATGGATTTGTGAAAATAGGCGATGATTTTGGGGTGTTCAAATTTCCCATGCGCATTGTGCCAGATACCGTTTTTATCCAGCCGGAAAACCGCATCTTCCCTGGGAACGACAATCTGATTTAATGGGGATATCATGGTGGCGACTCCTGGTGAGAGAAATTAATATGTTCCTACGGTCATACCCAAAAAATCCATGAAGGACAATAGAGAATCCGCTTTTTTTGACCCCGGGGATCTGCCGGTGATGCAGGTGCTGCCCGAGCTGACCGGCGCCCTGAGCCGAACCGGCCGGGCGATTCTCCAGGCCCCGCCCGGTTCGGGAAAAACCACCCGGGTGCCCTTGGCCCTGCTGGATCAGCCGTGGCTGGCCGGCAGAAAAATACTCATGCTGGAACCCCGCCGGCTGGCTGCCCGGTCCTGCGCCCATTTCATGGCCACTCTGTGCAGTGAACCGGTGGGTCAAACCATAGGGTATCGGGTCCGCATGGAAACCCGGGTGGGTGCCGGCACCCGCATCGAGGTGGTTACCGAAGCGATCCTGACCCGGATGCTTCAGAATGATCCGGCTTTGGAAGGGGTGGGGCTGGTGATTTTTGATGAATTCCATGAACGCCATATCCACAGCGACCTGGGCCTGGCTTTGTGCCTGGAATCAGCTGAGGTGCTGCGGCCGGATTTAAAAATCCTGGTGATGTCGGCCACCATGGATACCGCCGCCCTGGCAGCGCTTCTGGAACGGGCGCCGGTGATTGAATCCCAGGGCCGTCAGTGGCCGGTACAAACCGTCTATCTGCCCCCGCCTCCCGGCCGGACCGGACCCGGCCGGTTCGGTCCGGTACTGGCCGGGTGCGTCACTGCGGTGCTTGAGGCCCTGAAGAAACATACCGGGGATATTCTGGTGTTTCTGCCGGGTGCCGGGGAAATCCGGCAGACGGCCCGGATGCTGGCGGAAAAAATCACGGGGGATGTACAGGTGTTTGCCTTGTCCGGCCATCTTCCCTTTGAAAAACAGCGGGCCGCCCTGGCCCCGGCCCTGCCGGGACACCGCAAGGTGGTCCTGGCCACGGCCATTGCCGAAACCTCTCTGACCATCGACGGCATCCATATTGTGGTGGATTCAGGGTTAATGCGAAAACCCATGTTTTTCGCCGGCACAGGCCTTACCCGTCTTCAGACCCTGCCCGTGTCCCGGGCATCGGCAGACCAGCGACGGGGCCGGGCCGGCCGAACCGGTCCGGGCACCTGCCTGCGCATCTGGTCCGGGCATGTGCACAAGGGACTGGTGCCGTTTACCCGGCCTGAAATTCTGGATCAGGACCTTTCCGGCTTCGCCCTGGAACTGGCCCTGTGGGGGGTCCGTGATCCCGAGGATCTCAAATGGCTGGATCCGCCGCCGCCACATCGATTTTCCCAGGCCAGAGAATTGCTGCACCGCCTGGAATGCCTGGACGAACAGGGAAACATCACCCCCCATGGCATTGCCATTGCCGGCGCCGGGATTCATCCCAGGCTGGCTCACATGATCCGGAAAGCCGATGGATCTGGCAGCGGATTTCTGGCCTGCTGTCTGGCAATGCTCCTGGAAGAAAAAGAGATAATCCCCGGATTTTTCCATGATCCGGATATCCGCAGCCGCCTGGAGATATTGATTGCCCTGCATCAGAATACAGGAACGGGCCGCATGGAAAAACAAACCCGTGTCCTTGCAAAAAACCTGCTGACAGCTGCCCGGCGCCTGGCCCGGAAACTGGATATCAGGCAAACTCCGATAGATCCGGAAAAGGCCGGCATTACCCTGTCTTTAGGATTTCCCGAGCGGGTGGCCTGCCGCAGGGGGCCGTTGTCCTATCTCATGGCATCCGGCAGCGGGGCGTGTTTTAAAGCGGCCAACACCGTGTCCATGCATGACCTTGTTCTGGCGGCCCATGTGGCGGGGCATCCCGGAGACACCGTCATTTTTCTGGCTGCCCCTGTTTCGGTCCAGGAGCTGGAACAGGTGTGGGGCCATGAAATGGCGCACCGTGAGCAGGTGGCCTGGAATCCGGACAAGCAGATGGTGCAGGCCGTGCGGCAGACCTGGTACAACCGGATAAAGATCCGGGAGGTACCGCTGCCGGACCCGGACCCGGAATCTGTGCAAGAGGCCATGCTCCATGGCATCCGGCAGATGGGACTGAGCGCTCTTCCCTGGACCGGCAGACTGGTGCAGCTGCGCCACCGGGTGTGTTTCCTGCGGGAACATGCCGGTCTTGCGCAACTGCCGGATCTGTCGGATCCGGGGCTGATGGACACCCTGCCGTCCTGGCTGGGGCCGTTTCTCTCCCGGATCCGGACTGCCCGGGACCTCAAACAGGTGGACCTGGCAGGGGCGCTCATGGCGCAACTGTCATGGGATGATTGTCAGACTGTGGAGCGTCAGGCCCCTTCTCATATCACGGTCCCTTCCGGTTCCAGAATACCGTTGTCCTATGCAGACGGGACCAGTGTTCTGGCATCCCCGGTTCTGGCGGTCCGGCTCCAGGAACTGTTCGGTGAGACCCGGACCCCGGCGGTGGCCTCCGGCAGGATTGCCGTGACCCTGCACCTGCTGTCCCCGGCAGGCCGGCCGGTTCAGGTGACCCAAGATCTTGACGGTTTCTGGAAACATACCTACCGGGAGGTGAAAAAAGATCTCATGGGCCGCTATCCCAGGCATTTCTGGCCGGATGACCCGGTGTCGGCCACACCTACCTCCCGTGCCAAACCCAAAAACAGGTGATCCCGCTTCCCCGGCGTTGAAAATTACGCTTTAAAAACAAAATCCATTCATGCTATTTTAATACATGCAGATTCTGAGCACCATCATTCCCATCTTCAGCGTGATTTTTTTTGGCTGGCTGGCTGCCAGGCGGGGATTTGTCCCGCCGCAATTCGCAGGACCAGCCAACCGCCTGGTGTTTTATTTTGCCATCCCAGCCATGGTATTTTCCGCCATTGCAAAAGGGTCGTTGAAAACCGATTTTAATCCGGCGGTTCTCGGATGCACCCTGGCGGCAGTGGGATTGTCATTTGGTGTAACCTGGGTTTTAGGAAGGATCTGGCAGGTTCCCCACCGCCGTTTCGGCACCTTTGTGCAAAGCGCATTCCACGGGAATCTGGGATATATCGGTCTGGCCGTGGCGTTCTATCACCTGGGCGAGGCAGGATTTATCAGCGCCAGTCTGATCATCGGTTTTGTCATGATTTTGCAGAATCTGCTGTCCGTAATGATTCTGCAGATTTACAATGACACGGACAGCGCCGTAAACGGTATGAAAAAAGTATTATCCAAAATCCTTGGCAATCCGGTAATTGTTTCGGCGGTAGCCGGCATCTTTTTTTCTTTGACCGGTCTGGGCCTGCCCATCATGGTGTCGCGGACCCTGGATATTATCAGCGGGATGGCGCTGCCTTTGGCCTTGCTTCTGATCGGTGCCGCTCTGAACTTTGACCGGATGAAATCCCAATTGGTCCGGGTATTGCCGAGCACCATTATCAAGCTGGTCCTGGTGCCGGAAGCCGGGTTTTTGCTTTACACGCAGTGGGGCCTTTCTCCGGATCTGTATGTGCCCGGAT
>DATHSR010000275.1:0-13563 GCA_035464035.1 Desulfotignum sp.
CTTCGACAATGCGGGTCTCAATGGTTTTCTGACCCGGCGGGATCCCGGCCTGGGACGCCTGGATGTCCAGGGCATGAAACAGATGCAGTTTGCACCCGATATGGCTGGCCATCTTGAATGCAAACTGGAACGCCGCCAGAGAAGCCTTGGAAAAATCGGTGCCGAAGATGATCTGGTTGAAATACCAGAAACAGGTTTCACAGGGCCGTGAAATGATGAGCACCGGGCATTTGGCCCGCTGGGCCACCTTCTGCATGGTGGTGCCCACAATCCCCCGGAACCGCTCGGCAGCGGTGTCATCCTGCCGGGCATGGGCCCCCATGATGATGCAGTCTGCATCGATGTCTCTGGCCAGGCGAAGTATTTCCGTGGACGGAATACCGGCTTTGGCCGCAAACACCGGCGTGGTATATTTGGCGATCAATTCCGCATAAGTGGTCTGCATCTCTTCTTTGATCCATTCCACATAGTCGGGACCCAGATCCGCCTCCTTGCCGGTGGTATAGGATTTCACCCGCTGACTGGCCCCCCGGGAAGGCTCGCCGAACACATGGAACAGCGTCAGTTCCGATCCGTATTTCTGGGCCAGTTCAAAGGCGATTTTCGCTGCTGCATCACAGGCCGGCGAAGCATTGGTGGCAAAGAGTATTTTTTTAAACATAACTTACCTCCTTAGACTACACTGTTTCGGGTTAAAGCAGAATGACAGGTCCCAGGCAATCCCTTCCACCAGTTCAAACAATGTATAATAGGTATCATAAACAAACATGTCCTGACCATCCCCAAAAATCACATGCTCCAGTTTTCCCAGTGACAGACCGTGGCCCGCCAGGGTTTCCACCTGGAAAAATTTCAATGCCTTTCTGCCGCTGTCCTGAACCCCTTTGAGACTGTTGTAGATCTCCACGGTGGGTGTCCCTGGAAACCCTTTCATGGCAATGGTCTTGTAAAATACCAGGCCAGTGATCTCAGACGACTTCATGGCCGGGTTGTTTCCGGGTGACATGATTTTCCCCAAAGGTTCCAGATAGGGAGACAGCCGCAGAAGATCCGGATACCGCTGCACCATGTCAAAAAAAGAGCGCAGGGTCACACCGGGTGCCAGAAAGATGATACCGGACAGCAGCGGCAGGATATCGTCCGTCACCGGTTTGTCTTTTTTTGAAATCCAGCCGTCCGGCAGCAGGGTGATGGTTTCCATGCCCGACTCCTTCTAAGAGTTCTTTGACAGCAGCGGAAGGGAGATCCAGAAAGTGGACCCTTCTGCCTCCCGGGTGGTAAAACCGATCTCGCCCTGGTGCTCTTCAACGATTTTTTTGGTGGTCATCAGTCCGAAACCGGTTCCCCGGGTTCCCTTGGTGGTGAAAAATTCATTAAACACCGCTTTCTGGGCGGTCTGGTTCATTCCCGCCCCATTGTCTTCAACCTGATAGACGATACGGTCTTTCTTTTTCAAAACAGACACCCGGACCTGCCGGGACCCCTCTGTTTCCTGGGAGGCATCAAAGGCATCCAGTGCATTGGTGACCAGGTTCAGCAGACAGGTATGAATGGCGTTGACATCCATCCGTATCTGAAGATCCGCCTTGCCCAGAAAACTCACGGACAGATCAATACCTGCCTGGGCGGCCTGATGCTCCAGCAGGGCACTGATCTCCCTGACCGGTTCATCCGGATGGGCCGGCTTTAATTCCAGCCGGGCGGTCTTTGCATAGTTCAGCAGGTCCAGCGACAGGTTGGTGATCTTGTCGATGTTTTTCTTCATCATCTCCCATCCCTTGACCAGATATTCACGGTTTTCGTTCTCAATGCCCTGCTCCAGGATAAATGAAGAGCCCTTCAGGCCGCCGGCGATGTTTTTGATCACATGGGACATGCCGGCACTGGTCTGGCCGATGGTGCTCAGGGTTTTTGATTCATCGATGGCCCGGTCCTTCTGCTGCAGCAGCAGTTCCAAATCCGCCATGTAGCTGTGAATGCGGTGGTTGATGGAAATGCGGTCCACCGCTTTTTTCACCGCACTCTCAATCTCCGCGTCATCGATGGGTTTGGTGATGAAATCCGCCGCCTCATGCTGCAGGCTTTTCACCGCCAGATCCATGTCCCCGTGGCCGGTGATCATGATCACCTCGGTTTCAGGACGGGTCTGCTTGATCCGTTTCAACAGATCGATACCGTCAATGCCCGGCATCTTGATATCGGTGATCACGATATCCGGATGTCTTTCCCTGAACAGGCGCCATCCGGCGTCTCCGTCCGGAGCGGGCCACACCGTGAACCCGGCATGGGTCAGGGTGATTTCAAGCACTTTGCGTATGCCGGGCTCGTCATCCACCAGCAGAATGGTATAGGGTTGATTTTCAGGTTTCATCGGTTATCTGGCTTTCCTGGGTGTTGAACACAATCACAAAGGTGGCACCCCCTTCCCGGTTGTTGTGGACACTGATGTTCCCCCCGGATTCCTTGATGATGCCATAGGAGATGGACAGGCCCAGACCGGTGCCCTCCCCAACGTCCTTGGTGGTGAAAAAGGGTTCAAAAATCTTGCTGAAATGGGCCGATGCGATCCCTGTCCCGGTATCCCGGATCTTCACCTGGATCCTGCCCCCTGTATGGCGGGTGGAAAGGGTGATCCGGCGTTCAATTTCCTGATTTTCCCCTGCCTCCCTGGCCCGGGCCACAATGGCATCCCTGGCATTGAGGAGCAGGTTGATGAACACCTGCTCCAGTCGCACCGGGTCCGCCTGGAGCACCGGCAGGTCATCCCCCAGATCCCACTGCACCTCGATCTCCCGGAGTTTGAGCTGCTGGCTGAAGATATCAAAGGCCCGCCGGAGCACTTCATTGATATTGACGGCCTCTTTTTTGAAAATGGTCTTTCTGCCGAACAGGCGCATGTGGCTGGTGATTCTGGCGGCCCGGTCCACGTGGGATTCAATCTCTTCGGACAGGGTTTTGAGCACGGATCGGTCGATCTGCTCGTTTGAGCTGATTTTTCTGGCGATGAATCCGGATGCCGTCTTGATCACCGACAGGGGCTGATTGAGTTCATGGGCCACACCCGTGGCCATTTCCCCGAGCGTGGCCATTTTTCCGGCCTGGATCAGCTGCTGTTCGGTTTCCACCGACACCGTGATATCCACGGTGGTGACGATCAGCACATTGCGGTTGACAAACTCCGCCGGCCGGATCCAGATGTTCACATACAGATAATCCTCATCCTTTTTCACATGCACGCACCGCTCATGGAACGGGACATGGATCTGGTTCTTTATCTGCTCAAACTCCTGGGATGACGCAAACAGCAGATCAAACCCCCGGTCTTTGAGGTCGGCCTTTTCATATCCGTAAACAGTCTGGGCCGCATCGTTGATGTCCAGGATGGAGAAATCCTGCCTGTCCAGAATAAACACGGGGTTGGGGATATTTTTAAAGATCGCCTGATATTTTTTCTCGGAAATCCGCACTTCCTCTTCGAGCCGCTTCCGGCGGCTGATGTCAAGGCTCATCTCCATGGCCGCCACCACGTTTCCGTTTTCATCTTTCAACGGCGCTGTTTTCACAAACCAGTGGGCAATGGTCCCGTCCTTGTTGACCGCTGATTCTTCGCTGAAATGGGATTGACCGTCCTGGAAAGTTTTTTCCACCGGACAGTTGCTGCATTTGGCATCCAGCCCCTTGTAGGCGGCATAGCAGTGATCGCCATACTTGGGATTGAACCGCCTGACAAACTCCTGGTTGAACTCCACCAGCTCATAGTTCCGGTTCTGGACGGTGATGGTACAGGGCACCTGTTCGAACAGGTGGCGGTACATGTCTTTCTGACGGTTCAATTCTACCTGCTTTTTCTGGATCTTCTGCCCCATCTCATTGATGGCCACCGACAACTGTTCGATTTCATCCGCCCACACCTGGTGAGGCCCGGTATGGGTGAAATCCCCGTCCGCGATCCGCCGGGTCTTGTTCACCAGCCGGGTGATGGGCCGGTTCACCTGGAAGAGAATGACCAGTCCGATGGTCAGCGCCAGTATAAAAAACAGGCATACCGCGCTCCAGGCTGAAATCTTCTTGCTGGCCGCCAGGCTCTGCCGGATGGTTTCCAGGGACACGATCACATCCAGTGATCCCAGTTTGGTGACATCCGGGGGGTGATAATGGCAGGAGGAATTGGCGCACGATGGCGCATTGAGCACCGGGTTGATCAGTCCCAGCAGCAGTTCGCCGGTGTCGGATTCAAAAATGCGCACCCGGTCCTCAATCCGGGTTTTCAACACCGGCGGATCACCGAGGTGACAGGTGCTGCAAGCCACATGGGTTTTTTCCCTGACCTGGCCCAGCTCTGCCGGGTTGTTGGAAAACCGGACCTGGCCCTGGCAGTCAAACACCCGGATCTCCTTGATATCATTGTATTCAGACATGGAGTTGAGGATATCCTGCATGTCCTGGGAAGGATTGTGGAGCATGGCGAACCAGGTTAGTTTGAGCACTGAGTTGCAGAACTTGTCCAACTGGGAGACGGCCGTGTCGATCAGCTGTCTTTCCCGGTACTTGCTGCTGTAATGGGACCATATGAAAATAGCGGAAAACAGAAAGACCCCCACCGGGATAAACAGCTTGAGCGCCAGTCCTCTGTTGGTTCTTCCTTTTTTCATCCCGTCCCTCTCAGCCTCTTGACACCCGTTACCCGCCTAAAATCTCTCCGACCTTTTTCACCACCGCATCAGCGTCAAAGGGTTTGGCAAAAAACGCTGCCGCCTTGGGGATGGAATGTTTACGGCCGGACAGGCCGGATATGACGATCACCGGCGTGGTAAATCCTTTTTTGGAAAGTTTCCTGAAAAACCGGGGACCCCATTCTTCGGGCATTTCCAGATCCAGGGTGATCAGGTCCGGCTGCTGTGCCAGAAAAAGATCCATGGCCTGCCTGCCGTCGACAGCGATGCAGGTGTCATAGCCGTTGTCCTTGAACAGGGCATCCAGATACCGGGTCACCGCCGGGTCATCATCCACGATCAGAATTTTTTTTGTCATGGTCCCTCCTTATTCCTTGATGTGACATTCACCGCACAGCACCGGCCCCTGGCCCCTTTCGAAATGGCAGTTTCGGCACAGGTTGTGAAACGCGGCTTCCAGGGGCATGGGGTTCTCGGGTGTGGGCTTGAGGCTGTGACAGTCCACGCAGTAATAGTCCTCACTGCTCTCACCGGGCACAAGTTCACCGTTTTCATATACATGGTGGCAGACGGCGCAGTCATCATCCACATACATCATGTGGTCATCATGGGTAAAGACAGACCCGGGCCGCCGGGGTGATTCAAAGGCCCAGGTATCCAGACGTTCCAGATATTGACCCGCATGGCTGGACAGCACCGTCCATCCGGCGGCAAACACCAGGGCCAGGGCAATAATGAACAGTGCCTGATTTTTCATGCTATTTTTCCGGCGTATAAATTTTCTTGTCCATGGTTTCATATATCAGATCCCCCAGAAACTTGATCTCCATGTTCAGGCCATAGTGGTGGATGATATCCTCCAGTCCGCTGTGGCAGTTGTGGCAGGGCGCAATGAGCACGTCAGCGCCTGTGGCGGCCAGCTGTTCCGCCTTGTTTTTATTGTTTGCCATGCGTTCCGCCTTGTAGGGCGGACCGCAGTTGATCACCCCGCCGCCGGCCCCGCAGCAGAAATTGTGCTCCCGGTTGGGCACCATGTCCACAAAATCCTCGCACACCATGGCCACAACCTCTCTGGCCTTGTCATGGAGCCCCCGGCCCCGGGACACATTGCACGGATCATGGAGGGTGACTTTTTTTTTGTATTTCTCTTTGATGGTGATTCTGCCTTCGGTCAGCAGTTCATGGTAGAACGCCAGGGCATGCACCACCTCAAAGGGCGGCATGACCCAGGAGTTCCAGCGGTTGCCCATGTCATATACCGACCGGAAGGCATGGCCGCATTCCCCCATAACGATGCGCTTGACCCGCAGTCTGGCCGCCGTCTCAAAAAACGCCCGGGCGATGCGGCCGGAGATCTCGTTGTCTCCGGTATACATGGCCATGTTGCTGTTGTCCCAGCCGGGCGTGGACGGCATGGTCCAGTCAACCCCGGCGGCATGCATCATCACCGCAGCCTGGTAGATCAGCCCGGCCTGGAACTTGGGTTCCGGTGCGATCACCGAATACATGATATCCGCCCCCACTTTGTCCAGAGGAATCTGCAGGTCTTCAAACTCTTCTCTGGCATCTTCCTCCTGCCACTGCAGGGTGTCGATCCACTCATCATCTTTTACCCACATCTGGTTCAAGGTGACGGAGTGGGAATTCACCGTATCCTGAATATACTGGGGAGTGATCTCCAGCTTGTGGCAGATGCGGCGCACCAGCAGCATCAGATAGGCGATGTCGATGCCAAAGGGGCAGTACATGGCACACCGCTTGCAGACATTGCACTCCAGGTGGGAGATCCGCACCGCGTCCCGGAGAAAGTCTCTGGACACGTTCCCTCTTTGTGCCAGCATCTCCCAGATGGTGTTCTTGACCTTGGCCGCCGGCATGAACCGGGGATTCCGGTCATTGGACAGAAAGTAGCTGCATGCATCTGCGCACATGCCGCAACGCATGCAGGTTTCCACATAGGCCTTGAACCGGGGGCCGGTCTCTTTCTCCAGCACCTGGGTGATGACGTCGCGGATCCGTTCCGGGGTCAGCCGTTCCAGCCCGGATTCAACGGCCGGATCTGTGGGCTTCTCTTTTTTTACGCCGGTCTGACCGGATGCGTCTGTCATGGGGTTGTCCTGTATCTGCATTGCATGTTCCTCCTACCAGTCCCTTGCATGTCTGACATTGCCGAATTCCGATCCCATGTATGCCCGTGTCAGGGGGGCGGTGAGCATATGGGAAAACCGGGAAAAGGGAATAATGATGAGCATCAGCTCCCCGGACAGCACATGGGCCACCGCCATCCACCGGTAGGCAAACCACTGGTGATAGGCTAAAAACCCGGTGACAAAGGGCAAAAGCACCACCAGGATCAGCAGATAATCCATTGCCCCGGTCAGGTATTTCACCTCCGGCACCATTTGCCTGCGCACGGCAAAAAACACCAGGGCCGCAATGACCGCCACAGTCAGCCAGTCCGCCACCGTATCATTAAGGGCCGGCCAGGAAATCTGGAACGCTTCGTTGATCAGCACGATATGGGAGGCCAGAAACAGCGGAACCACAAACAAAAGAATGTGAAACAGATAGGAGATCCCGTAATACAAAGGCCGCAGCCGGGTGCTTTTGGGAAAGAACGGAATCAGCCAGGCCCCGATGGACCGCAGGCTGTGCCGGAGTGTCAGATAGGAAAAAATATAGGGTTCTTTCTGCCGCACCGACCGGATGATGCAGAAAAATCTGATCATCAGCCCCCCCAGAAAAATGATGACCGATATCCAGACCATGGGGCCCATGATAAAGGCGATAAAACTGTTCATTGCATGCTCCTTTGAACTGTCTGCGGGTTTTAAAGGCACACGATCCGGCGTTTGTAAATGCCGTTTTCAATGCCTTTGAGCAGTACCCTGGATCCGTCGGCACTGACCTGCGGCTCTGCCATGAAACTGAATCCCGACGCCACAACCCGGTTGTTGACCACCAGGTGATATCGGCCCTGTTTCTGGATTGCCACCGCCACCACACGGCCGTCGTCGCTGATGTGCGGGGCAAAAACCATGTCCGCCGCCATGTGCCAGGGTGTCTGGTTGACGGCCAGATCCCAGACCCCCTTGTGCTTGTAGACCGCCGCCAGGCAGGACCCGTCTCTGGAAAAATGGATATCCGATATCATGGTGTCCCAGGACTGCGGCCACACCGTGTCATTGACCGCCACGGTCCACCGGCCGAACGGTGTGGAAACAATGGCGGCCACCTGACCGCCTTCCTGTGACAGGGTCAAATGCCACAACTGGTCATAGCTGCGGCGCCAGAACGGGGCGTTGTATTTATACAGAAACCACTTCCCCTGGATGCGAACCGGTGCCAGCAGCCCGGCATCCCCCAGAAACTCCGGTTTCCATACCGACTGAAACCGGCCGTCCCAGACCGTGTCATTGTGAACAATAGTATAGGCTTCCCGGTCCATGCGCACCCCATACCCGATCTGTCTGCCCGATGCATCAAAGCTGATGTCCCAGGCGTTCAAAAACCTTTGATCTCCGGGGGTGCCGTTGCGGGCCACGCTGAAAATCCCTTTTTTAAACGCATCCACATCAGCGGCAGCCATGGATGCCACCTGGACAACGGCAGCGGAGGTGCCGTCCGGGGCCATGACCGCACCGGTCAGATTTTCGTACCGGGTCTCCCAGGGCGTATCATTGACCATCACCCCGTATTCAGACTCGGTCTGAAAGGCGGCCCCCAGAAACCCGCCGTCCGGGCCCACCATCATCTGCCAGATAAAATCACACCAATGGGACCATTCTTCGCCGTTCACCGCCACGGTCCATTCTTCATCCCTTGCCACAAACGCGGCAAACCCATTGTCGGAATACGGGGTCAGGGACCAGGCCTTTTCATATTCCCCTTCCCAGACCGTTCCATTCACACAGACGCCAAAGACCATGTCTTCCATGTTGACAATGGCGGCGATGCACTCCCCGTCCCGGCTCACCCGGGGCGCCTGGACCCAGTTGAAACGGGAGCGCCATTCCTTGAACGGAATCTCTTTCAACTCCGTTTGCCAGTCCCATGATGCGTTTTCTTTCATGTTTCTCTCCGACCCCCTACTGCGGGTTGTATGCCTGCCCCATGTTACGGTTTGTTTTTCTGAGGCAGGTCAGTTCACAGATCATGGTGTCCAGTAAGGCCACGGTCAGCGGTTTTTCTATGAATCTTTCAATGCCGGCCGCCTTGATTTCACCTCTCAGCTCATCATTGACCAGCGTGGCCATCAGGATCCGTTGTATGTTTGCGGACTTGATTTTCGCCTGATTTAGAAACTGGATCCCGTCCATGTCCGGCAGAAAATAATCGCACACCACCACATCGATGTTCTGATACGCCAGGGCATTGAGGCCCTCCCTGCCGGATTTGAATATCAGGTAGTGGGCATGACCGCTGTCCAGAAAAAACTTGAGGGAATCCCTGACAAACGGATCATTGTCCACTATCATGATCTGGGGTTTTCCCCTGCTGTTTTTTTTCATAGGGTCCTTTGCGATGCCTGTTGTCATGTTTGAATCCCTGCCATGTAACAACTGACAACAGCAGAAACCATGCCAGGACATATAAAAAAAAACTGCCTGTAAATACAGGCAGTTGATTCATGAAACAACGGGACCGTCAGGTCTTTGTTACGGATTCTTTCGACAAAGCGGCTTGAACCCTTTCAAAAATTCGCAAATTTTCTAATTTTTAAAACACCCGGTTCTTTATGATGGCTTCCCTCCTTTGTTCCGGCCGGCCTGAAAGTCCGACAATGCCAGATAAAATCCCCCCACCGCCAGTTCGGCGCAGTGCACATGGTCCGGGGGCAGGGTCTGAAGATAGGCCGCCACCTGTTCCGGGGTGATCTCCCAGGCCTGGTCAACGGTTCTGCCCCGGGCAAACTTTACCACGGTGTTGCAGCAGGCCGTGGTGTTCATGCACCCCTGCACGCTGAAGGAAACCTGGTCAAGCTTTCCGGCCCTGACCATGATGAAGAACTCAACCGTATCACCGCAGTCTCCGGTTCTTTTCCCATACCCGTCCGGGTGAAGGATCACTTCTCTGTGACCGGTCTTGAACGCCATTTCAAGAAACTGAATGGAATGGCGGTTCCAGAAATCGGTGTCATTCATTTTTTTCTCCATATTACTTTAGATCCCGCAAAAACTACCCGGCTTTTATACTCCTTTTGAGATCTTCCGGTCAACCGGAGAAAATCGATTCCTGTGCCCCGGAAAAAAACAGCCGGACCTGAGGTGTTCCCCGGGAAAAACATGCCTTGATTTTCGGTTTTCCTGATACTATCATGCCTGCAACAAAAATTTTGTAAAAAAGTCAGGGAGAATGGGGTGAAACACTACGACATGGCGGTCATCGGCGGCGGCATTGTGGGGGTTTCCACCGCCCGGGCGCTCCAGGAAAAATTCAAACACGCCCGCATCCTGCTGGTGGAAAAGGAAACCCGGTTCGCCGCCCACCAGACCGGGCACAATTCCGGGGTGATCCATGCCGGGGTCTATTACGCACCGGGCAGCCTCAAGGCGGATTTCTGCCGGCAGGGATCGGCCGCCACCCTGGATTTCTGCCGGGAACACGGCCTGCCCTTCCGGCAGTGCGGCAAGCTGCTGGTGGCCACAACACCCCTTGAACATGACCGGATGCAGGCCCTGGCAGAGCGATGCGCTCAAAACCGGAGCAAGACCGAACAGATAGACCGAAAACAGCTCAACACCATGGAACCCCATATCCGGGGTTTAGGGGCCCTGTGGGTGCCTTCCACCGGGATCTGCGATTTTACGGCCATCACCCGGAAAATGGCGGCCCTGTTCCAGGCCGGGGGCGGGGATGTCCGGCTGGGCCATCCGGTGTCGTCCCTGGTTGAAACCAGGGACCGGGTGATCGTGCACACCCGGTCTGAATCCTTTTCCACAGGCTATCTTCTGGTGTGCGCCGGCCTGATGGCCGACCGTCTGGCAAAGATGATGCACATTGACATCGATTTTGCCATCATCCCCTTCCGGGGAGAATATTACCGGCTGCCCGGGCACCGTTCCCGCCTGGTTTCCCGTCTCATCTACCCGGTCCCGGATCCGGATCTGCCGTTTTTAGGGGTGCACCTGACCCCCATGATCGACGGCAGCATCACGGTGGGACCCAATGCAGTGCTGGGGTTCAAGCGGGAAGGGTACGGCCGGCTGAACCTGAGCGTTACCGACATGGCGGATATGGTGCGGTTTAAAGGTTTCTGGAAGGTTGCGGCCCGGCACCTGGACTCCGGCATCAAGGAGAAGATCGACTCTGTCTGGAAAAAGGGATATCTGCGGCGCATACAGAAATACTGCCCTGCGTTGACCCTGAACGACCTGCTGCCCTGTCCGGCCGGGATCAGGGCCCAGGCCGTCATGGCGGACGGCAGCCTGGTGCACGATTTTCTGTTCGCAAGAACACCGCGGTCCCTGCATGTGTGCAACGCCCCGTCTCCGGCGGCCACCTCCGCCATTCCCATCGGCCGGTACCTGCGGGACCAGGCCGTGGACCTGTTCGGCCTGGAACATTGACAAGCCCGCCATCGGTGCATACACTGTCTTTTAAGCCAAAAATTCATTGAAGAAAGGACCGTCCCATGGCCCATAAATTCAACACCCTGGCCCTGCATGCCGGCATTCACATCGATGACACCCTGTCCCGGGGGGTTCCGGTCCACCGCACCACCGCCTATTTGTTCAAGGACACGACCCATGCGGCCAACCTGTTTGCCTTAAAGGAGCTGGGAAACATCTACACCAGGCTCCAGAACCCCACCCAGGATGTACTGGAAAAACGGGTGGCGGCCCTGGAAAACGGGGCCGCAGCCCTGGCTGTGTCATCGGGCACGGCCGCCATTTTCTACACCATCATCAATATCTGCGGCCACGGGGATGAAGTGGTGTCCACAGCCAACCTTTACGGCGGCACCATCACCATGTTCAGCCACATGCTGCCGGAAATGGGCATTACCGTTCACTATGTCCCCCCCGACAGCCCCGAAAAGACTGCGGCCGCCATCACCCCGGCCACCCGGCTGCTGTTCTGCGAAACCATCGGCAACCCCTCCCTGGATGTGGTCAATATCCGGAAAATGGCGGACATCGCCCGGCAGCATCATCTCCCTCTGGTGGTGGACGCCACCTTCACCACCCCGTACCTGATCCGGCCCATCGAACACGGGGCCCACATCGTGATCCATTCTCTGACCAAGTGGATGGGGGGGCACGGCACGGCCTTGGGCGGCATTGTGGTGGACAGCGGCACCTTTGACTGGACCGATGAAAAGTTCCGGCTCTACAATGACCCGGACCCCTCCTACCACGACCTGCGGTTTGCCCATGACTTAGGAGACCTGAACCCCCTGGCGTTCATTCTGCGGATGCGGGTGGGACCGCTGCGGAACCTGGGGGCCTGCATCAGCCCGGACAATGCCTGGATGTTTCTCCAGGGCATCGAGACCTTAGGCCTGCGCATGAGACAGCACTGCGACAACGCCATGGCCACGGCCCGGTTTCTTGCCGGTCATCCGGCCGTGGCCTGGGTGAGATATCCCGGCCTGCCAACCGATCCCTCCCATGAAATTGCCGCGGCCCAGTTTGAAAACGGGTTCGGCGGCATGGTGGTGTTCGGGCTCAAATCCGGAAGAACCGGCGGTGAACGGTTTATCAACCGCCTGCAGCTGCTCTCCCACCTGGCCAATGTGGGGGATGCCAAAAGCCTGGCCATCCACCCGGCCTCCACCACCCATTCCCAGCTGTCGGACGCGGAACTCAAAGAAGCCGGGGTCACCCCGGACATGGTGCGGCTGTCCATCGGTATCGAGGACATTGACGACATTCTTTCGGACATCGACCAGGCAATGGCACCGGCATGACCCGTAACAGCCTGCACCGGACCATACAGACAAAGGAGACTTCCATGACTGAAAAAAAAGAACTGATCAAAAATATCGAGTTTTCAAAACCCGTCACTCTGCTGGACCTGGTAAACTATGAGGAAGGCCGGGTGGTGAGCCGGACCCTGGCTGCCAAATCCCATGTGAACATCACCTTGTTCGCCTTTGATGCGGGCGAGGAGATCAGTGCCCACACCTCCCCCGGCGATGCCATGGTCCAGGTGCTGGACGGCGAAGCCCTGATCCGGATCGCAGATGAAAAACTGACGGCCGTTGCCGGAGAGGTGGTGGTGATGCCCGCCAATGTGCCCCATTCCGTGACCGCCGCCACCCGGTTCAAGATGCTGTTGACCGTGGTGAAACAGCCCCTGGGAATTCAGGGGTGATGCCGTTGGGCGCCGGACGGCGCCCGGCAGAGTATCAGATTTTTCCGACCGGTAAAATATAAAGCGGGATTTGTTCTTTGGGAAGGTCGAGCGCTTTCTTTACGCTGTGATCGTTGAAAGCGCCTATCGGCACACTTCCAAGTCCCAGTGCAACTGCCTGCAAACAGACATTTTGCGCAATATGTCCTGCTTCGATATGCACATACCTGATGCCGCGGTCACTGTAACGCCGGGTGGTGCGTCCGTAAATGCCTGTCAGGACAATGTTTACGGCACCACTGGTGATGCTGGATTGTTTCAATGCGCTTCCGGACAGTTTGGCCCGGAAATCTCCTTCACGCCGGAGCACCAGGCAGTGATCATGATAATCATATTGATAGATGCCGGCACCCAGGCCGGTGACATTTCCTGCCACCAGATATATCTCGAACGGGAACGTTGCGCCGGCAGAAGGTGCAGTACGGAAACCGCGCGACGTTTCGGTGATACCCTGGGCTGCCCACAGCAATTGACCGACCTCGGCGACTGTCAGGGCCTGGTTTTGATAGCTGCGCATCGAGCGGCGGTTGAG
>DATHSR010000276.1:0-10405 GCA_035464035.1 Desulfotignum sp.
ACACACGGGGCAGATTCATAATTTTCCATTGATTTTTGATGTTGCACACAGCATGCCCGGACTGTTTCCGAGGTGTTTTTAAAATCCTGTGGGAAACAGACGGGCCGTCTTTTTTTCCAGGCGGTTCTGGACGGCCAGGTCCGCCACATTCTGCCGCAGCATATCCAGGACATCATCGATGGATTCATGGATTTCCATGGCCTGGGGATGCTTTTCAATCACAGCGAAAAACGCCTGAACCACGGCCGGGTCAAACAAGGTGCCCGCCCCGTGCTTGAGTTCAGAAATGGCCGATGCCAGGTCCCTGGGCCGTATGCCCGGCCGGCCGGCGATCATGGTTTCAAACACGTCGCACACCGCCAGAATCCGTGCGCCCAAAGGGATACGCTCTCCTTTGATTCCGTCCGGATACCCGCTGCCGTCGAACCGTTCGTGGTGGTGACGGATCATGGGGGCGATCTCGCTGAAAAAGGTCAATGGCAGCAGGATATCCGCTCCCAGCACCGGATGCTGCCTTATCTGTTCCATCTCTTTGGGGGAAAGGTGGCCCAGGCGGTCCAGCACCGTGTCCCGGGTGCCGATTTTCCCGATATCATGGAGAATGCCGGCATGATAGATGTGCTTTACCATGGCCTCGTCAAGGTCCATCTCCCGGGCCGTGAACCTTGCCAGGCCCGCGACCCGCCGGGAATGGCCGTGGGTGACCCGGTCCCGGGCTTCGATGGCCAGGGCGAACCCTTCCACGATTCTCCGGTAGATGTCCAGAATCTTCTGGTCATGGCCGATGGCTTTTTCAAGGGCGATAGCCCCCTGTTCTCCCAGGGCGGTGACCAGCTCTAGCTCGTGGGGGGCCAGGGTGCGGCTGCCCATGAAATAAACGGCCAGCAGCCCGGTGTAGGGGCCGTTAATGTCAAAGAACAGGCCGGTCACGGAATTGATTTTCCGTTTTCCCAGCCGCTCAAGGTCCGGAATCCGGTCATCCTCCCGGGCGTTGGGGATGACCACGCAATCGTGTTCCCGGTGCCCGAACAAGCTCATGAGCGCGGCATAATCGATCTGCATCAGGCTCTGGTAGTCAAACCCATGGAAGATCTTTGTCTCTATACGCTGTTTTTGAGTATCCAGTATCCAGAAGATACTGCCCTTGGCGGACAGGATCCGGGTGATGTTTTCCACGATACAGTCCAGAATAGCCCGGGTATCACGGTTGGCATGGATTTTTTTGCTGATCTGGGCAAAAAGGGTGAAAAACTGGTGAAAGTCCGGTGTCATATGCCTCCTGCGGACCGGTTTGAAAAAACAGGTCAGTTGAAAAAATTCATCCATCGCATGGTATACGTTCGCCGAATCCGTTTCTGGAGAACAATCACCGTATCCAGAACGGTCTTGAGCGTTTTTCTTTCCATAGGGCTCAGGCGGGACAGGTCTGTGCAGTTGACCGGCAGGTCCGGGTGCCGGTCCCGGTTCAGGTGGCTGGCGATTTTCAGCCGGTTCAGATGGTAAAATGCATCCAGGCTCTCGTTGTATTCGTCACTGTCCAGGATGCCCCGGTCCTTGAGGGCGGCCATGCGTGCCAGGGTGGATGGAAGAAAGATGCCGTGATTCAACGCCAGGATGCGCATGGCATTGATGAGATGGGCCAGGCCGGCGGTTTTGATGTTGAAGCAGGACCGGCAGTCTTGGACCCGAAGGGTCCGGATCCGGCCGAAAATGGTTTTGGGGGAACTGAACAGAAAATCGTCCCGGGTCAGGTAATGGTTGACCACCGGGTTTTCCTGAAACAGCCCAAAGACCCTGTCCCAGAGAGCCTGTGCCATGGGAAAATCCCCAAAGACCGGTCTGAAATCCAGCAGGATGGTCAGGGTCCGGATGTCTGCGGGTTCTGCCGACCCGATCCACCGGTCCAGGGCCTGGTGCCACCGGGTCAGGGACCGCCGCCATTGCGGGTTGGTGGCCATGACATCCCCTTTACACAGGGAAAACCCGTACCGGTCCAGGTCCGTGACCACTTCCCGGGCCAGGTCCGCAAAATAGGCGTCCCAATTTTTTTCTTCAGACCGGGGCGGGTCCGCATAAATCAGGGCATTGTCCTGGTCGGTTCTCACCACCTGTTCCTGCCGGGCATCGCTGCCCATGGAGATCCAGCAGAAGGGGCAGGGCAAAGGGCGCTGGTCCCGGTCGTCCAGGACCCTGACATGGTGGGAGATGATCCGGGCGGTGAGGCGGTCGTGGATGAAAGAGACCGCCGTGAAAATATCCGCCAGGTCGGTGGGGCTGTAAAGCATGTGCAAGATGAATTTGTCCAGCTCTGTTTTCAGCGGTTCCGGGTCCGGAAGGTCCGGTGGTTCAGACACCCGGTTCAGGATATCTTTAAAACAGCCGGCCAGTTCCGGCGCCAGTACCGGAAGATCTGTCGTGTCCGCAGGGCCGGCCGTTCCGGCACGGTCTGAGGTGAAACCGGTCATGTCAGCACCTTTTTTCGGGTCTGTCGGGCGATTTCCAGTTCTTCATCCGTGGGGATCACCAGGACCGCCACAAACGTGTCCCGGGGGCTGATCTGCCGCGGCAGGGTTGCAGTGTCCCTGTTTTTAACCGGGTCGATGACAATGCCCAGGCCGGCCAGGTCCCGGCAGCAGCGTTCCCGGACATCGGAAGCGTTTTCCCCGATCCCGCCGGTGAACACCAGGGCATCCACCCGGCCCAGAACGGCGAAATAAGCCCCGATATATTTTTTGATGCGGTAGGTATAAACGTCCAGGGCCAGCCGGGCAAGGTCGTCCCCTCCGGCCGCCTTTGCCAGCACTGCGCGCATGTCATTTTCCCCGCACAGGCCTTTGAGCCCGCTCTCCCGGTTGAACAGTGCATCGATCTCATCTATGGACATGTTCAGGTGCCGGGATAAAAAAAACGGGATGGCCGGATCCATGTCCCCGGTTCGGGTCCCCATGACCAGTCCTTCGAGCGGGGTCAGCCCCATGGAGGTGTCCACGCTTCTGCCGTTTTGGATGGCGGCGGCACTGGCGCCGTTGCCCAAATGAAGGGTGATCAGGTTCAGCCGGTCCAGGGAGGTGTTCAGAAATTGGGCAGCCCTGCCGGCCACATACGCATTGGAGGTGCCGTGGAATCCGTACCGCCGCACCCGGTGGGTATCATACAGGCCATGGGGCAGGGCGTACAGATAGGCCTGTTTGGGCAGGGTCTGGTGAAAGGCGGTGTCAAACACCGCCACCTGGGCAGCAGAGGGGAACACTGATCCGGCCACCCGGATGCCGGTGAGGTTGGCCGGGTTGTGCAGCGGGGCCAGGGGGGTGTTCTTCTCGATCTCATCCATCACGTGCCGGTCGATGATCCGGGGATCCTGGAAGGTTTCTCCCCCATGCACCACCCGGTGCCCTACCGCAGAGATTTCAGAAGTGTCTTTGATCACACCGTGGGTGTCATGGGTGAGCAGGGCTGCGATGCGGGCCAGGCCCCGGGCGTGGTCCAGGTTTTCCTTGATTTCGATGGTTTTTGGGGTGCCGTCCGGTACCGTGACGGTGTGGGACAGAGTGCAGTCATCACTGCCGAGCCGTTCGGCCATGCCCGTGGCCAGAACGGTTTCGTCTGCCATGTCAAACAGCTGATACTTGATGGAGGAGCTGCCCGTGTTGATCACCAGGATCTTCATGACGACTCTTTTTCCGCTGCAGCCTGGATGGCCGTGATGGCGATGGTGTTGACCACATCGGCAACCGTGCATCCCCGGCTCAGGTCATTGACCGGCTGGTTCAGCCCCTGGAGCACCGGGCCGATGGCAACGGCCCCGGCAGACCGCTGCACCGCCTTGTAAGTGTTGTTGCCGGTGTTGAGATCCGGAAAGATGAACACTGTGGCTTTACCGGCCACATCGCTGCCCGGCAGCTTGATGCCCGCCACAATGGGGTCGATGGCGGCATCATACTGGATGGGGCCTTCGATCTTGATATCCAGGCCCTGGGCCGCAGCCAGTTCCCTGGCCAGCCGGGTGGCCTCCCGCACCTTGTCCACATCCGCGCCTTTGCCCGAAAGCCCCGTGGAATAGGAGAGCATGGCCACGCGGGGGGCGATGTCAAAGGTTCGGGCGGTGCGGGCCGAGCTGACAGCGATCTGCGCCAGCAGGGCCGCGTCAGGGTCCGGATTGATGGCGCAGTCCCCGTAAACCAGGACCCGGTCCTTGAGGCACATGAAAAACACACTGGAGACAAACGAGATGCCGGGCCGGGTCCGGATGATTTCAAAGGCGGGCCGGATCGTGTCCTGGGTGGTATGCACCGCCCCGGACACCATGCCGTCGGCATCCCCTTTGTGCACCATCATGGTGCCGAAAAAATTGGCATCGCTCATGACATCCCCGGCGGTTTCCAGGGTGATGCCCCGGTGTTTGCGCAATTGATGATAGGTCCTGACATAATCGTCAAACCGAGGGGATTTTTGGATGTCCAGAATATCGGCCTTGTCCAGGTGCAGCCCCAGCCGGGAGATTTTCTTTTGTATCCGGGCTGTATCCCCCAGCAGGGTCAGGTGGACCGCGTCCCGCCGCAGCAGGATTTCTGCGGCTGCCAGGATGCGCTCATCCTCAGCTTCAGGCAGCACAATGTGCTGTTTGTTTTCCCGTGCTTTCTGGAGCAGGCCGTATTCAAACATTTTGGGGGTCACTACCGAGGTCCGGGTGCTGACGATTTTGTCCGCCAGTTCCCGGGAATCGATATGCGTATCAAATACTTCCAGGGCCCGTGTGATTTTGCGTTCATTGTCCGGGGCGATGCCTGCATGGGCCCGGCTCACCTGAACCGCGGACGGAAAGGTGTCATGTTTGACCGCCAGGATCGGCACCAGGGAGGAGAACCCCTCGATGAGACGGCGTACCGGTTCTTCGGGAGTCAGTCCGCCGGTGAGCATGATCCCGGAGATATTGGGCATGGCCATGGAGGACACCGCACTCAGACAGGTAACAATAATATCGGACCGGTCACCAGGGGTGATGACCAGGGTGCCGTGTTCGATGCGGGTCAGAAAATGGCGCAGCTGCATGGCCGCCACCGTGAAACCGTGTACATGCCGGTTGAGCTGGTCTCTGCCGTACAGGACCTCGGCGTCCAGAATATGGGCGATCTCCCCCACCGTGGGATTGCCAAGCTGGGTGTCATTGGGGACGGAATACAGAAGGTGCCCTGGAATCTGGCGTTGGGCGGCCAGGCGGGAGAGGATCTCATCACCCTGGTCCGGAAGGGTCCGGTTCACGATGGTGGCAATGACCTCACATCCTTCCTGGATAAAGGACTTGTGGTAGATGTTGATTGATTGGACCACCTCGTCCATGGATTTATCCCGGGCGTTGGCAACCAGCAGGATCGGGCACCCCAGGTTTCTGGCGATTCTGGCATTGATATCAAACTCAAAGGAGGCCGATGACCCCTGCATCTCAATGCCTTCACACAACACAAAATCATGGTCTTTTTCAAGGTCTTTGTAGGCCGTAAAAATGCCTTCCAGGAGATCATCCTGCCTGCCGCTGCCGATGAGTTCCCCGGCCTGGGCCAGGGTATAGGCAAACATCCGTTCATGGGGAATGTTCAGTTTGAAATAGGTGGAAAACAGCTGCGTATCATTGTCTTTTTTAGGATCATCCGCGTCAATGATGGGCCGGAAAAACCCCACCCGGCCGACCTTTCGGATCAGCAGCTCCATGATCCCCAAAGATATGGCGGATTTTCCGCTCCGGGCCTCTGTGGCGGTGATAAACAGGTTGTTGGCCATACGCTTCCTTTTTAGGGTCAGGGCTCCAATGGTTCAGACAGCCTGGCGGTCAGGATCTCTTTCATCACCTTGGGATTGGCTTTTCCTTTGGCCGCTTTCATGGCCTGACCCATGAAAAATCCCATCACCTTGAGATTGCCGGCCCGGTAATCGGCCGCATCAGACGGGTGCTCCGCCAGAATGTTGTTCACAATCTCCTCTATGGCCCGGGTATCGGAAACCTGACGGAATCCGGCTGCATCCACAATGGCTTTGGGGGGCCGATCGTCGGTCAGCATCTGAACCAGCACCGCTTTGGCGGCAGCGGCATTGATCTCATCTGCATCCAGCAGGCCCAGCAGGGCAATGAACCGGTCCGGGGTCAGGCAGATGTCTGAAACGGTCCGGCCCTGGTCCCTCATGGCAGGCACCAGCTGGGAAATGATCCAGGTGGCGGCTTTGCGGGGATGGGGATAAGCGGCGGCCACGGTTTCAAAAAATTGGGCCAGATCCCGCTCCTGGCTGAGGGTTTTGGCCTCATCCCGGGCCAGGCCGTGGGTGAAGACAAACCGTTCCTGCACCCGGTCCGGCATTTCCGGCAGGGCCGCCCTTTTCTTTGCCAGCCAGGCCTCTTCCACCACAATGGCGGGAACCGACGGGTCGGGTATGCAGGGGCCGGCAAATTTGTCCCGCATGGGGGCGGTCACCTGTTTGTCCGGATCCCACAGCCGGGTGTGCAGCACAACAGGATCGCCTTTTTCAATGCAAAGGGTCTGGCGCTGGATCTCATAGGCCACCGCATCCCCCACATGCTGGATGGAGTTCATGTTTTTGACCTCCACCTTGGTGTTGAAAACCGCTGACCCTTCGGGCCGGATGGAGATGTTGGCATCCACCCGCATGGAGCCTTTTTCCAGACTGCATTCAGAAGATCCGGTGTACCGGATCCGGGTGCGCAGCAGTTTGAGAAATGCCATGGCCTCTTCCGGGGTCCGGATGTCGGGTTCTGTGACAATTTCGATGAGCGGCACCCCGGCCCGGTTGAAATCCACCAGGCTCACCGGGGTCCGGTCTTCGGTTTCATGGATCAGTTTTGCCACATCCTCTTCCAGGTGAACATGGTGGATGCGCAGGTGCCGGGCTTTGCCGCTGCCGGTGTCCACATCCAGGTATCCGTTTCTGGCCAGGGGCCGGTGGTGCTGGGACAGCTGATACCCCTTGGGAAGGTCCGGGTAGTAATAGACCTTCTGGTCAAAGGCGCTGTGGGTTTGAATCGTGCAGTTCAGGGCCAGGCAGGCGGTCACCGCTTTTTCCACCACCATCCGGCTCAGTTGCGGCAGGGCCCCGGGCAGCCACAGGCAGGTGGGGCAGATGTGGGTGTTGGGGGCATTCCCGGGATCGTTGGGACAGTCGCAGAACAGTTTGGTGGGCGTGTTCAGCTCCACATGGATTTCCAGACCAATGACGGCTTCGTAAGTCATGCTGCCCCCGCTGTGTGTGTCAGGGTTTCCAGAAACCGGCCCAGGGCAAGCAGGTCCGGATCTTTGAACGGTTTTCCCATGATGTGCAGTCCCAGGTCTCTTGTGCCGTGACAGGCCAGGCCCGGCACCTGCAGGGCCGGCAGCCCGGTCAGGCTGGCCGGCAGGGTGAAGCCGAAGGCCCCAAAGGTGTCGGCAATGGTCTGGGCGGCGGCCGGATCCGGGTGCGTCCTGAGGGTCAGGGAGGCCAGTCCGTCCAGATCTGAAAACGCGGCCAGGGTCTGGTCCATCAGCAATCCCCTGGCCCGGCAGGCCTGCTCAAAGGCCGCATACTGCTGGAACTGAAAATACGCGCCCTGGAACAGCAAGGTCTTGATGACGGTGCCAAAGGATTCCCCCCGGGTTTTCAGGTACATCTCGTTCCAGTCGGCACAGGTGCCGGTGCGGTGTCCGTAGCGCACCCCGTCATACCGGCCGGCGCTCGAGGAGGCCTCCACCGATGCAATGATGTGAAGGGCCAGGGAAAACAGGGCCGGATCGGGCAGCGAGACCGGCATGATGCGGCAGCCGGCCGCTTCCAGGGCGGACAGGGCGGCTTTCCATGCCAGGGCTTCATCTGAAGTCAGGCGGGTGGCATCCCCGTCCGCCACCCCGATGACCGGGGGCCGGCTTTGAAAAGACCGGGATTGGCTGAAATCGGGCAGCGGCCCCGGGTGCATGGAAAAATCCTGGCCATCGTCGGCACAGATGGCGGCCATCACCTGAAGGATATCTGAAATGCGCCGGGCAATCATGCCCCAGCATTCCATGGAAGGCACCAGTCCCGTAAGTCCCCGCCTGGACACACTGCCCCAGCTGGGTTTGAATCCGAAAATGCCGGCCCGGGCTGCGGCGGCCCGTGCTTCTCCGAGATGATCGATGATCAGGGCTGTGTCCGCAAGGCCGTCTGTCACGGCCTGTGCGCCGGTATCGTTGACCAGTCCGAACCCCAGTTCGCTCATGTGGGTGGTGCCGGCAATCACAGCGCCTGCGTGCCGGAGCCGCTGGATGGCGAACGCATCCTCGAGGGCGGTATAGTTTTCAAGGGCGAAAGAGCCGGCGGCCGCCGGCCATCCCCGGCATGACATACCGGGCTGCACCGCCACCCGCAGAAGACCCGCGTCGGCAGGGCCCTGCGGCGGCGGGATGAATGAAAAAACAGATGAATTCATGGATAATCCTTTTCCTATTCCAGAATACTGGCCACCTTGAAGTACCCGCCGGAGACTGCGGGCGCGTTTTTAAACAGGTCCCTGTTTTCTGCCAGGGGATGACGGCGGGCCTGTGTGCCTTCCCGGGTGCGGCCGCTTGCGGGAAGCACGGAATACAAAGGTTCCCGGTCTTCCAGGTCCTGGGTGCGGCCGGCCATGGCCCGGGCCAGAGACTGGGCCTCGGCCAGTGCCTGCCGGACCGCTGCCTGCTGGCGCTCATCCACCTGGATGCGGGACACCCAGGACAGGGTCTCCAGCAGGTCGGCTTTGGGGGGTGCCCCGGGCAGGGCGTGTTCCGGGCCGCCGGCACCCAGGCCCAGCTCCGCCAGCTGGCTGCCGGCCACATCTGACGGGGCACCGGTCATGGGGCAGAACGCCCGACGGTTTTTGGGAAAGGCGATCACCTCCCGGATGGATGCGGTACCCAGAATCATGGAGATCACCCGGTCCATGCCCAAAGCGATCCCGCCGTGGGGCGGGGTGCCGAAGGACAGGCCTTTGAGGAAAAATCCGAACTTGTCCCGGACCTCCTGGGGTGACAGCCCCAGTGCCTGGAAAATTTTCTGCTGCAAGGCCCGGTCATTGATCCGGATACTCCCGCCCCCCAGTTCCTCTCCGTTCATGACCAGATCATAGGACCTTGAGGTCAACGCCAGGCAGTCTGCCTGATTGTCCGGATCAAAATCGGTTGAGGAAGGCATGGTAAAGGGGTGGTGACAGGATGTCAACCCGTCGGCGCTGGATTCAAACAGGGGAAAATCGGTGACCCACACCGGTTTGTAAACCTCTTCGGGAATCAGGTCCAGGCGGCGGGCCACATGCAGCCGCAGCTGTCCCAGGGCCGAGCACACCGTGTGCCAGGAAGTGTCTGCAATGATCATCAAGACATCCCCATCCCGGGCATGGAACCGCTCCATGATCCGCTGCTGCTCCTGAGTGCTGAAAAACTGGACGATATTGGAGTCCAGGCATCCGCCGGTCACCCGCATCCAGGTCATTCCCCGGGCCCCGAACTCCGGCACGATCTGTTTGGCATATTCGTTCTGCAGCACATTTTTGCTCAAGCAATCTGACCGGCCTGTGACATTGATTCCCTTGATGCATCCGCCCCGGTCCACGATCTGTTTGAAAATGGCGTATTTCGTGTCTGTGAACAGATCGGTGGCATCGATGAAGGTCATGCCGAACCGCAGGTCCGGCCGGTCCGTGCCCGTGGTCTCCATGGCCGCCTGCCAGGTCATGCGGGGAAAGGGCGCGGCAAGGCGGATGCCGCCCACGGCAAAGATCTTTTCCACCAGTTCCTCAAACAGGGCATAGATGAACGTCTCGTCTATGAACGCGGCCTCCAGGTCCAGCTGGGTGAATTCGGGCTGGCGGTTGGGCCGCAGGTCTTCGTCCCTGAAACACCGGACGATCTGGTAATAGCGTTCAAACCCGGCAACCATCAGCAGCTGCTTGAACAGCTGGGGGGACTGGGGCAGGGCATAAAAGTGTCCCGGATAATGGCGGCTGGGGACCAGGTAGTCCCTGGCCCCTTCCGGGGTGCTCCGGGTCAGCATGGGGGTTTCCACTTCGTAAAAGCCTTTGCTGTCCAGAAACTGCCGGATGCATTTCATGATCTCATGGCGTTTGAACAGTTTTTCCTGCATGGAGGGACGGCGCAGGTCCAGAAACCGGTACTGGAGCCGCAGGTCTTCATGCACGGTGTCTGCGGCAGTACCGCCGGCGGCGCCAGCTGTCATGGATTTTTCACTGATGGGAAAGGGCAGGGGATCGGCGCTGCTCAGGATCTCCAGCCCATCGGCCGCCACCTCGATTTTTCCGGTTTCCAGATGCGGGTTTTCCGTGCCCGGCTCCCGCTGGATCACGGTGCCGGTCACCTGGATGCAGTGTTCGCCGCGCAGGGCTGCGGCGGTTTCACAT
>DATHSR010000277.1:0-5409 GCA_035464035.1 Desulfotignum sp.
CGGCCAGGGCAGGTCGCCTTTCTGAGACGCCTGCGGGGGCCGGACCTGTGCCGGGGGGCGGCATGCTGCCGATCAGGCCGGTTCATCCATGGATTTCAGGTCGCCGGCAAGACGCGTCCAGGGGCGGCAGTCACAATACCCCCCATACTCTGGCGGCATCCTTGACTTTGTCTGCCGGTCTGGTCTATAAGGGGCAGGTCTTGCCTTAAAAAAAATCAGGAATGACAGGATTGATGAAATGAAGCAGATTGCCGAACTCTTGTTTGAAGCCAGGATGCTCAAGGATCTGAAGCGCTCCGGTTACGCCTTTCTCGGGGCCGGCAGCGAAAGTATCGCATCCCACTGTTTTACCACGGCGTTCATCTGCTTTGTCATGGCCCGGCTGACCCCCGGCATCGACGGGGAACGGTTGACCGCCATGGCCCTGGTGCATGATATGGCCGAAGCCAGGACCGGGGATTTCAACTATGTGCAGAAGCGGTACGCCGACGTGCATGAATCCCGGGCCATCGCCCATCTGACGGAAAACATTCCCTTTGCCGCCGATATCAGGTCCCTGATGGACGAGTTCAATGCCGGAGACACCCCGGAGGCACAGCTGGTCAGAGATGCGGACCAGCTCTCGTTCATCCTGGAGCTCAAGAAACTCAAGGACACCGGGGCCGCGTTTCCCGACCAGTGGCTGGAGGTGATCACGGCCCGGCTGAAAACCGACCTGGGCCGGCACCTGGCCGCCGGGATCCTGGAGACCCGGTGGGATGCCTGGTGGCTTAACGGGTATACGGAGTAGCAGGTCCCGGGACCGTTCCGGGTCAGAAGCCCCTTGTTTTGCGCAGGGCCGATACGATGCGGATCACATCCGCAGCAGGCACCGACGGGGTCATGCCGGGACAGGCCGATGCCATGGCATCCCAGTTTTCAGGATGTTTCACCAGGGTTTCAAGAAACGGCCAGGCCCGGCACATCCGGGGTTTCACCGGGTGGATGGTGCACTGGGCCGCATCGCTGAAAAAAATGCACCGGAGGTCCGGTCCCTGGGTCAGCACCGGGCCGGCACCGGTCATGTCGCAGAACCGGGACACGAACGTGTCCGGGTCCGCCTGGATATGGGCGCTGATGCGGCAGATATCTTCCGGGGTCACATAGGTGCCGCCGAAACCCATGCAGCATTGGCCGCACTGACGGCAGTCAAAAATATCCGCCGGAATGCTGTATTCAGATGCCATAGCGTTTCTCCATGGCCGTGTGCAGGGTCAGCGGATCCACATACTGAAGGTCCCCGCCCATGGGGACACCGGAGGCGATCCGGGTGAGGGTGATCCCCCGGGATCTGAGCCGGTTCAGGATATAGGCGGCCGTGGCCTCGCCTTCCACATTGGTGCGGGTGGCGATGATGATCTCGGTGACGCGGTCTGCGGCGGCCCGGGCAAAGAGTTCACGCAGCCGGATGTCGTCGGGTCCGATGCCGTCGATGGGGGACAGGGCCCCCCCCAGCACATGGTAGCATCCTGAAAACGCCTTTGATTTTTCAATGGCCGCCATGTCTGCCGGGTTTTCCACCACGCAGATCACGCCGGGGTCCCGGGAGGGGTCCTGGCAGATGCGGCAGGTTTCTTTGTCGCTGAGGGCAAAGCAGGTGGCACAGACCCGTACCGATGTCTTGAGTTCAATGATATCGGCGGCCAGGGCCGCCGCCTGGTGGTCCGGGGCATGGAGCAGGTGAAGGGTCAGCCGCTCCGCGGTCTTCCGGCCGATCCCCGGCAGGGTGGAAAAACTGGCGATCAGCTTCAGGACCGCTTCCGGATAATGGTTCACAGCGGTTACAGGCCCGGAATGTTCAGTCCGCCGGTAAGCTTGCTCATTTCAGCGGACACCATCTCCTGGGATTTGTTGAGGGCATCGTTTACAGCCGCCAGCACCAGGTCCTGGAGCATTTCCACATCCTCGGGATCCACCACCTCTTTTTCCAGGACAATGGATTCGATTTTCTGGCTCCCGTTGGCCACCACCTTGACCATGCCGCCGCCGGCGGTGGCTTCCACGGTTTTGGACGCCAGGTCCTCCTGGGCCTTGAGCATTTTTTTCTGCAGCATCTGGGCCTGTTTCATCATCTGGTTCATATTTTTCATTCTGCAACTCCTGTTGTTTAAATGTGGGGGCCGGAGCATATTTTTTTCTGCACCGCACACGAACGCGGCAGAAAAATGACATCCTGACCCCTAATTGATAATTTCACCGTCAAAAAGGTCCTGTGCCTCTTTGACCAGGGGGTGGCTGACGGCGGCCTGCCTGGCCAGAGCATCTTCCCGGACGGCGGCCCCGGCCCGGGAAATCGGGCTGGCTTCCGACTTCACACGGATCTTGAGGGTTTTCCCTAAGAATGCGCGGCACTGTTTTCGGATCTCGTCCTGTCTGGCGGCCAGCCTTTTTTTATCAAAGGCCGAGCAGTCATACAGGTCCAGGGCCAGGGTGTTATCGTCTTTTTCCTGGATCCGGCCCTTGGCCAGCAGGGCCGCCATGGAGGGCTGGGCCTGTTCGAGCCGGCCGACAAACGACTCCCAGGTGTTGACCGGACTGCCCGAAGCGGGGGGTATGTCACCCGAAGCGGGGGGCGTGTCAACTGATGGTTCCCGGACTTGGGTTTCAGGGCGCTCCACCGGGGAGTAGACCGGCGGGGAAGGGGAGAGGGGCGTACCGGAATCCGGGTTTGGGGTCCGGGCCGTGATCTGCCGGGCCAGGGTGTCCAGCTTTTGGAGGATCTGGTCCACGGAGGCACCGGACCGGACCTGGAGCAGTTTGAACAGCACGGTTTCAATGGCGATCCGGGTGTGGGCGGACTGTTTGACCAGGGGTTCATCGGTGAGCAGCACCTGGAGCAGGGCGGTCAGGTAGGCGTCGGACAGCGGGTTTGCCTGAAGGTGGAGCTGCTGTTTTTCGGCTGCCGTGATGTTCACCGACGGATGATCCGGGCCGCAGCGTTTGATGATGTTCAGGTTCCGGAAATGGACAATGATGTCCCCGTAGAATTTTTTCAGGTCCAGGCCGGTGTCGTTCACCGAGTCAATCAAAGAGATCAGGGCCGGTCCGTTGTTTTCAAACACGGCCCGGCCCAGGTCGTGCAGGCGCCGCCGGTCCGGAACCCCCAGCCGGTCCACCACCATTTCTTCGGTGACCTTCCGGTCCGGGGCGGCGGACAGGATCCGGTCCAGCAGGCTCAGGGCATCGCGGATCGATCCATCCGCCTCCAGGGCGATCAGGTCCAGGCCCGGGTCTGCCACGTCAAACCCTTCCTTTGCGCACAGTTGTTTGAGCAGCCCGGAGATGGCCTCCAGGGGGATGCGCCCCAGGTCATGGCGCTGGCACCGGGACAGGATGGTGGCCGGTATCTTGTGCACCTCGGTGGTGGCAAAGATGAACAGCACATGGTCGGGCGGCTCTTCCAGGGTTTTGAGCAGCGCATTGAAGGCGGCGATGGACAGCATGTGGACTTCGTCGATGATATAGATCTTGAACGGGGCGGCCGCTGGCATGTAGGCGACGTTTTCCCGCAGGTCCCGGATCTGGTCCACGCTGTTGTTGGAGGCCCCGTCGATTTCAAACACATCCGCGCTGTGGCCGGCGATGATTTCCGTGCAGGGTTTGCACTGGTTGCACGGGCAGGGGGTGGGGCCGGTGCGGCAGTTCATGGCCCGGGCCAGGATGCGGGCGATGGTGGTCTTGCCGGTGCCCCGGGGACCGGTGAACAGCATGGCGTGGGCCACCCGGTTCTGGCGGATGGCATTGACCAGGGTGGTGGTCACGTGAGCCTGGCCCACCACATCGTCAAAGGTCTGGGGCCGGTATTTGAGTGCTAAAACCTGATAAGACATGTTGCCTGGTGTGGTGTGGCGGAGAGGGAGGGATTCGAACCCTCGGTACCCGGTTAGGATACACACGCTTTCCAGGCGTGCACCTTCAGCCGCTCGGCCACCTCTCCGCAGTCAATTAATCTGGGGAAAATAGTATTTTTTTGATCCGGTGTCAAGGACTAAACCATGCAGGATCCCAGAAATCCCCCGTGCAGCAGCGCAGCGTGGTCAGGGGTGGGGGTGCCGTCCCCATGGTACAGAAACAGGGGCGGGCAGACAACGGCGCCCCTGCCGGATGCGGCCGCACAGACCAGCACCCGCCGGGGAAGGTCCTGGGGCATGAAGTGAACAGACCGGGTCAGTACCACCTGAAACCCGGCCGCGGCCAGGGCCGCATCCAGGTCCGTTGCCCGGCCGGCCGGAAAAATCAGAAACAGCCGTCCCCGGGGCGCTGACAACCGGTGGGCCAGGTGGGCCAGGGTTGCGATATCCAAGAAGATCTCATGGCGGGCCAGGGCCCGGCCTGGGTCCGGACCTGTCCTTCCGCCGCCCTTTTTCCCGTAGGGCGGGTTGGACACGACAATGTCCACCGGGGCGTCGACATCGTCAGGGGCCAGGGTCCTGGCATCCTGGTGCATAATTCGGACACGGCCTGCCAGGCGGTTGTATACGCTGTTTTTTCGGGCAAGGCCGGCCAGGGTTTTCTGGATCTCGACGCCGGTGACCCGGAGGTCCGGGTGCCGGGCCGCCAGAATCAGGGAGATGATGCCGCACCCGCAGCCCACATCCACAAGATGGCTGCCCGGGGCCGGAAGGATGTGGGCCGCCAGAATCAGGGAGTCCAGGGAAAACCGGTACCCGGACCTGGGCTGGAACAGGGTCAGCGGCGGGTCAGACAGGGTGTCAGCTGTGTATGTTTCCAATTTTAAAGCGGATCCGGTGCACCACCCGGGCGTCCATGTGCTGGTTGATATTGGCGATCAGCTGTTTTTCCAGAAACTTGAGCTGATGGATCCACGATGAGCTGGACACATGGACGATGAGGGTGCCGTCCTTGAAGGTGGCCGGTTTGGCGTTCATGGCAACCGGCTGTCCTGCGGCCGCGTCCCAGACATCCCAGATCCGGGTCATGTCCGTGTCCATGGCCGGCCGGATTTTTTCCAGGGCCGCTTTGAGGATGTCGCTGATGTGGACCAGCTTCGGGCGGTCTTTCGGTGTGGTCACCGGTTCGATCCTTTGTTGTCGGGCCGGGACGGCACAGCCCGATGGGTTGTGTGTGTAAATTTTTTATCCATACCATATCTCTGGAGAGAATACACCTGTTTTTAATTCACAGGTACCGGTGGGTACCGGATGCCTGCCGTCTTTGATCCGCAGGTGGCAACGGTTTTTCCGGCCGCAGTTCTGGAAACGATACAGGGAGATTGTTGGGCAGCGTGCCGCCCCGGGTGGGGATTTGTCCGTTGGCATGGAACTCTTAGAGTCTGACAGGTTGGCAGAGTGCCGCCCCGGGCGGGGACCCCTTGCTGCCGGCCTGGAAGCCAGAGGCTCCGACAGGCCG